>JBATAV010000183.1:0-7101 GCA_049662025.1 Paracoccaceae bacterium
CGCAAACCTGGCGCTCTGCGCAATGGTGCCCCGTTCAAGGACTGGGTGCTGCCACCGGCGATGGCCGCGATCCGGCGCAAGTTGAAGGGCAGCGATGATGTCGATCGGCAAATGGTTCAGATTCTGAGCTGCGTTCGCGACGATGGCCTGATGTCGGTCGAAGCTGTCTGCCGAGAGGCTCTCGATCAGGGCGTCCGTTCCGCCCCGGTCATCATCAACATCCTTGCCCGCAGCAAGGACGCCGCCGCGCCACCGCTGCTGCTCACACCCGCAAGCCTGCGTCTGACCCACGCGCCGGTGGCCGATTGTTCCCGCTACGACAGCCTCAGGAGGACCAGCCGACATGGAACGAACTCAAATCCTCGACCTGATGAGCGGCCTCAAGCTCTACGGGATGCGCAGCGCCTATGACGAGGTCATGGCTGCCGGCATCAAGCGCCAGAATGAACCGCCGCGCATCGTGGGCGACCTCTTGCAGTCAGAGATTGCCGAGAAGCAGGCGCGATCAATCCGCTACCAGATGACCATCGCCAAGCTGCCGCTGGCCAAGGACATCGACGCGTTCGACTTCACCGGCACGCCGATCAACGAGGGCCTGGTGCGCGATCTGGTCAGCGGCGGCTTCGTGGCCGACCAGCGCAATGTCGTGCTGATCGGCGGCACCGGCACCGGCAAGACCCACCTGGGCATCGCCATCGCCCGTGCGCTCATCCGCAACGGCACCCGAGGTCGCTTCTTCAACTTCGTCGATCTGGTGAACCGGCTGGAGACCGAGACCCGCAGCGGCAAACAGGGCCGCATGGCGGATTATCTGACCCGCATGGACTTCGTCATTCTCGACGAGCTGGGCTATCTGCCCTTCGCACAGTCCGGCAGGCAATTGCTGTACCACCTGATCGGCCGCCTCTACGAGCGCACCTCGATTTTCGTCACCACCAACCTCGCCTTCGGCGAATGGCCCACCGTCTTTGGCGATGCCAAGATGACTGATGCCCTGCTCGACCGTCTCACCCACCACTGCGAGATCGTCGAGACCGGGAACGAATCCTGGCGCTTCAAGCACCGCGCCTGACCCCGATCAGGGCCTGACCCGCCTTCACAATATAATCAGTTCCGTCGGCTCAGGCCCTGATCTCTACCCCGCAAGAGGGGTCAGTTTTGGACGCCGAAAGGGGGTCAGTTTTGCCCGCCAATTGACACAATATGAGGCCAGTGCCGCCTATATCTCGAGCCAGCGCCATGAGGGCTGGAAGCCGGTGTCTGAGCGCTTTGATGATGGCGGGTTGTCGGGCGGGACTCTCGAGCGCCCGGCGCTGCAGCGGTTGATGGCGGAGATCGATGCCGGCCGCATCGGCATGATCGTGGTCTACAAGATCGACCGGCTGACCCGCTCGCTTGCCGACTTCGTCCGCCTGCTCGAGCGGCTTGATGCCAAGGGCGCCTCCTTCGTCTCGGTCACCCAGGCCTTCAACACCGCCACCTCGATGGGTCGGCTGACCCTCAACGTGCTGTTGTCCTTTGCCCAGTTCGAACGCGAGGTCTCCGCCGAGCGCATCCGCGACAAGATCGCGGCCTCAAAGAAGAAAGGGCTCTGGATGGGCGGCACCCTGCCGCTTGGCTATGACCGCCATCCCGATCCGCAGCGCCGCGAACCGGTCGTCAATCCGGCGGGCGCCGAGATCGTCAGGGCGCTGTTTCGGCTGTACGCCGAACATGCAAACCTGCGACTTGTCGAGACGGAAGCCCACCGGCTGGGGCTTCGCTCGAAGGCACTCTCGACAAGATCACAGCCGCCTCGAAGTGGTGGCAGCTTCACCCGCAGCCAATTGCATTGCCTCCTGACCAACCCGGTCTACATCGGCCGCATCCGGCACAAGGATCTCTCCTACCCCGGGCTGCATCCGGCG
Organism: Paracoccaceae bacterium; assembly: GCA_049662025.1. Classification (GTDB taxonomy): domain Bacteria; phylum Pseudomonadota; class Alphaproteobacteria; order Rhodobacterales; family Rhodobacteraceae; genus Pseudogemmobacter. Next base: position 1,908 of record JBATAV010000183.1, read on the forward strand.
ATCATCGAAGCTCCGCTCTGGGAGGATGTCCAGGCAAAGCTGATCGCCGCCAGCGCCCGGCCGCGCGAGCGATCCGCGACGATCCCCGAACTGCGGCCTCTGACCGGCAAACTGCGCGATGACACCGACGATATCATGACCCCGACCCTCACGCAGCGCCGCAGGCGACGGTTTTCCTACTATGTCTCCCATCGTCTCATTGCCGGCGGCACCGATCCGACCGGCTGGCGCCTGCCCGCACCCGCGCTGGAAACGACGCTCCAGACGCTTCTCGCGACCCATCTCCGCGCAGCCACTGACAGCCATAAGCTCATCGCCCGTCCGGATGCGGTTGCGGTCCTCAGCATCGCCGGCCGGGCAAAGGTCATGCTGCAGCGCATCGAGGCGGAACCGGCCCACTTCGCCGAACTGATCGACAGGGTGCGCCTCGGCCGTGGCCAGGTCGAGATCCACCTGTCAGCGATGAGGATCGCAACCGCCCTCGGCGTCGCCGCAGAAGGCCTCGACCCCGATCTGCTGCGATTTTTCTGCCCGTTTTCGACCAAACGTCGTGGGGTGGAAACGCGGATTGTCGCTGGCGACCTCAAACCCGCGCCAGACCCAATCCTGATCCGCACCCTCGCCGAAGCCCGGTCCTGGGCACGCGCCTTGCGATCCGGCAAATCGCTCACTGAGCTGGCGTCGCGCTCCGGGCATTCGGAGCCCTGTCTGCGCGTCCGTCTACCCCTCGCCTTTCTCTCGCCCCGCCTGCAAGCCGCAATCATTGACGGTCGCCATAGTCCGGCCTCTCTGTCGCGCGGCTGCTCCGCGATGGCATCCCCCTCAGCTGGGCCGCGCAGGAGCGCGGCTTCGCACCCGCCGGGCACGCTGCCACCAATTAATCACCGATCCTCCTGTGCCAGCCTGAATCGTCGATCAAATGCCTTCCCTGTTCTTCCTGATCGCTTCCCTGATATCGGGAATTATTCTCTCTGATATGCCGACTTCAATTCCCTGTTCCTTGCGAGCAGAGAATCTCCTCACAACAAACTGATATAGAAGGGGAATTTAGGAATATTTCGGCCAAAACTGGCCACAGAAATCCCAATTACCCTGATAATTCCCTGTTCTTGCCAGATCACCAGCAAACCGAACGCCTCCGCAGGCCAACGAAGGCGGGGCGCGAAACCTGGAGGTGGCGGGCCAGATGCAATCGTCTCTCTCACCGCGCAGGCACACTAACCCCCGGAAACTCGGGGAAATTACCCGGAAACAACACCTACATGGGAAGAGACGGGGGTGGGTGGCGGAGCGGAAGCGACCCCCGACGAACCTTCGACGACCTGTTTGCTTCGAGCGTGGCCATCGGCTTGTCGGCCAGAATCATCCGAGGCCGCGCCTGAGCCGGGCGTTCTCATGGTTGCCAATGATGTCGCACAAGTGAAGCAGCTACTTAAAGTTCCGAGGCGACCTGACGGATGCAGAGGGAGGTACGGCGACACTGCCCGGCGGAGAATCTCCTGGCTGGTCTGGCACAATCGTTCACGGTCGGGTCAGCCCGCTCAAGTCGATCGCTACCGCGTCGCCCAGATCTGCCAGGCTGTCTTGCAGCAACTGGATTGTGTAGTATGGATTGTGGGTGTAGGCGCCGGGGTCCTTTGTCACGAAGTGGTAGTTGTAGGCCGCCTTCAGCAGTCGCGGAGTCCAGCTCTGGTAGCGGTTCGGAAAGATGGTTTCGCCCTTGCCCGCGATCCCGTCGTTGTCCGAGTCGGTGAAGAAATAGGGGAAGGCTTGCGCGTCGTAGACAATGGGCGTTCCGGCCACCTCGGCGGCATAGAGCTGGATTGCGCCGCCCAGCCTGCGGTGCAGCGTGGCGATCGAATGGGCGATGCCCTGCGCCGTGTCACCGTCACCGGTAACATCGAATGGCGTGGTGCGGATATCGGAGTATTCGGTCACGCCCTTGTGGCAGGTGGCGCAGGTCTCGAATGCTACCGGTTTCAGGCTGTGCTGGTTGTGGCAGGACAGGCAGGTGGATGGCCCCTTCGGCACATGCCTGAACGGGCCGGCATAGGTCTTGCCTTCGTACTGATAGCCACCACGCGCGACGCTGCCCATCTGAGTCGCGGCGGCCGCCTTGTAATGGATGTTGATGAATGCAAGATCGCCCGCAACCACGTCGTTCTCCCGGCCCGCGACCGCCGCCGTCACGTCAGCGCCCGAGGCGCGGCCCTGATGACAGGTGAAACAGGTCGCCTCCTTGCCCAAGCCGTCGACGCGCGCTCCGGAAGGAAAGACGACGCTTTGCAACGCCATCGACTTCGCATTGTGGCAGGTCACGCAATCCACCGTCGAGCCGAGGGGCTGGGGCTGTTCGATCACATTCATTGCGCGCAGGTCTCCGCCGAGATAGTCCATGATTCCACGGCTTGTATGGCAGGTCGCGCACTCCCCCGGCACGACACGTTCCTTGTCATCGTTCCAGTGCTTGAAGGCTTCTGCGGTCTGGTCAGCATGCGGAGAGGCCAGCCAAGCCTCTGTGATCTTCGCCAGATCAGGCCTTTTCGCGTCCTGTGCGGCTACCGAAAGCGCGAAGACGATTGCGCCGCAAACCACAGCGCAAAACGCAAATACTCTGATCGGCTTCAGCATGTCTATCCCCGTGGGTAAAATGAACATGCGCACGTCACGCTGAATGAATCAGCGTGATCGGAACAATGTGGGATGTCAGTGATGTAGATCAATGCAAGCCGGCGATGCACCAAAAAAACTTCGGGTCGTCAGTTCAGCCGCAAGGCCATGCCGATCATCCGACGGACTCGCGGCCATCAGATCCGTACCTTCTTCACCACTTTCAGCCCCCGTTCATACTTCGTCCGTGGCCAGCACCTTGGCCGCGAAAATGATGCTGACCCAAAACGGCGTCCGATACGCCCATCCCACGAACTTATTCGACCCAGGTCGGCAACAGTCCTGACCACGGCATCATCGAAACCGCATCTCGGCGGAAACCTCGAAGCCCGTCGCTCGGGCAGATCCAACTGCAGAGTCCGGTCGCTGGGATCGCGATCACGCCGCAATCGGCATCGGCTGTGCGGCGATCTCGAACACCGTACCATCGGTCCATATTGAGGTGCAGGATCGTCCTCATCCGGCGTGCCAGGCGACTACCGCCCGTTTCTTCCCTCCGCCGCCTTGCCCGCTTTCGAGATCCAAGGAACCGGCATCCGGAAAAGCAGGGCAATTAACGTAGGTTAATGACAGCCAATTGAATCCTATGAACACTCAGCGCACTTCCAACGAGACTGTCACAAACGCTGCGCGATCACAACCTGGAGGAGAGATGATGGACTTCGAATCCAATCTGAAGGCTGAGTCACTTGGACAGAGCGACGTGCCGATATCTGAATCCCGACGCGGGTTCTTGAAACTCGCGGCATTGACGGGAGCGGTGGCGACAGTGGCTGGCCACGGGGCGCTTGCTAAGGGAGATATCGGCTTTTTCGCCAAGGATCTGTCCGATGAAAAGCTTACCGATATGTACCGCACGATCCTGAAGATCCGTTGGCATGAGCGCACACAGGCCGACCAGATGCTGGCCAATCCGGACTACCGCGGTTACAACCACTTTTACGCCGGTCAGGAGGCGGTCGCGACGGGAGTTTGCGCCAATCTGCGCAACAGCGGACCGTTCGACCAGATCGACTTGGTCTATTCATCGCACCGGCCGTCAGGCCATGCGATCGCCAAGGGTGTGGACATCCCGACGATGGTCGCTGAGATGGACTTCCGCGCGACCGGCATGAACGGCGGTTATGGGGCCGAGATGCATATCTGCGACCCGTCGGTGGGCTTCATCGGTGCGGACGGGATGATCGGGCCGGCCCCGGTGATCGCTTCGGGCTCGGCGTTTTCTTTCCGGGCGCGAGAATCGGATCAGGTGGCGGTGGTGTTCGCCGGAGATGGAAACTACGCGCCGCCGCATTTTCACTCGACCTTGAACAACGCCAAGCTTCTCGACCTGCCGCTGATCTACGTGATGGAGAACAACCTATATCACCAGTATGCGCACTATTCCTATTCCTGCCCGCATCAGGACATCGCGGTTGCGGCCGCGGCCTATGGCATTCCGACCGAAATCGTTGACGGCCAGGACGTGATCCAAGTCTACAACGCGGCAAAGGCAGCGGTCGACCGTGCCCGGGCGGGTGGCGGACCGACCTTCATCGAGGCCAAGACCTACCGCTACTACAACCACTGGGGTGCCCCTGGCGCGAAGGCAGGCGAACTCGGCGCCTTTGGTTATGATCCACTCGCCATCAACTCGTTCCGGCCCGAACGCGAGATCCGGGCCTGGATGCAGCGTGATCCGGTTAATATCGCGCGGAGTATCCTTGTCGACTGGGGCGTGCTGGACGAGGCGCGCGCGATCGAGATTGAGACCGAGGTCAAGGCCGAGATCAAGGCGGCTTTTGACTGGGCGTTTGAGCAACCGCTTTGCAATCCGGAGGATGGGCTGAAGCATGTCTTCGCTGAGGGCACGGTTCCGGCCCGGCAGTTCGGCTGAACCACGCCTTCGCAACCTGAAAGGATAGAAAGATGGCACAGAAAAGCTGGATGTACTCGGTCCTGGAGGCCGTGCAGCATGAAATGCGTGAAGATCCGGCGATGACCTGGATCTACGAGTTGACCCCGCCGGTGGCCTCGAACCCCGGCAAGCCCGTGATCAACCTCGAAACCGAGTTCGGCCGCAAACGCGTCGTGAATACTGGGATCGACGAGAACTGGATGGCCTCGGCCGTGTTGGGGGCCGGCCTCGCCGGGTCGCGGTCGGCGACGTATATCCCTTATCAGGGTGCCCTCATGCCCTTCGAGGTAATTCAGAACGTTGCGGGTAAACTGCGAAGCATGACCGGCGGCAAGGCATCGATGCCGGTGGTCTGGATCATCGAGATGACCGGCCAGACGCCCGGTTTCGCCGGGCAGCACTCCTGCTACGAAGAGGACACCTATTATGCCCACATTCCCGGCGTGCGCACGATCATCCCGTCGACGCCCTACGATGCCAAGGGCATGATGGTTTCGGCGCTGCGCTCACCGGATCCGGTGGTGTATCTCTACCCCGCCGGCCTGCGAACTCTGACCGAGGAAGTGCCGGATGAGCAATACGAGGTACCGCTCGACAAGGCGGCGGTTCGCCAGGAAGGCAGCGATC
>JBATAV010000184.1:0-3420 GCA_049662025.1 Paracoccaceae bacterium
CGTCTCGGCGTCAGTTGCCTTTTCCTATTTCTGGCTGATGCCGCGGCTGGAAAGGTTCAGTGCCCAGCATCCCGATTTCGACCTCAGGGTTCTTGCGACCGACCAGAAGGTGGACCTTCGTCAGGAAGGCGTCGATGTAGCGATATTGTACGGCAACGGACAATGGGAGGGCGCCCGGACCCGTCAGTTGTTTGGTGAGCGGGTCTATCCGGTGTGCAGCCCTGCCTATCTGCGCGCCCACCCCGAACTGCGCGCACCGTCTGACCTGCTCGACCAGACGCTTTTGCATCTTGATGGCGGCGGCAATATCTGGGGTGGCGTCGATTGGCGCGTCTGGTTGATGACGCAAGGCGTGACGGGCCAGCCTGTGCGGCGCGGCGTGCGGCTGAACAGCTATCCGATGATCGTTCAGGCCGCCGAGGCCGGGCGCGGCGTGGCGCTTGGCTGGAGCTATATCACCGACGCGATGCTGGCCGAAGGGCGGCTGGTCTGCCCGGTGGGCAAAAGCCTGGAAACGCGTGAGGGCTATTACGTTGGCGCATTGGAAAAGACCGCGGATGTTCCGGCAATCGCCAGTTTTCTGCAGTGGATCATGGAAGAAGTGGCCGGACTGTCTTGATTGGCATGACACCAGGGAATGCTACGCATTCGAATTGATCGTTTGCACCGTGACTTGAATCTCCGTCAAATGGGCCTTGAGAAACCTGTCCAGGGGGGCCGACCATGTCCGATCTCTCCAGTCGCCGACCGATCCGCCGGGGACGCGGCGGCGCCGAGATGACGCAGCTGCCGCCGCCCATTTCACCCGGCATGGTAGGAGGGCGGTATCAGCCGCTGACCCAGTCCGAGATCGAGCGTATCCATCACCTTGTGCTGCGTCTGTTGGAGGAACTGGGGCTGTCGCAGGTCACCCCCACGCTTGAGACCCGCGCCGTCGATGCTGGGTGCCGAGTCGACGATGCTGGCCGTCTGCGGTTTCCCCGGGCCCTGGTCGAGGATGTGATCGCCCGCACCCGGCGCAAGTTCATCCTGCACGGCATCGACCCGATCCACGATCTGGAGATCGGCGGCCAGCGCGTGCATACCGGCACCGGCGGCGCTGCCCCGACCATCATGGATTTCGAGACCGGAAAATACCGTGAAAGCACGGTGGCCGATCTTTACGACATCGCGCGGCTGGTGGATCGGCTGGACAATGTGCATTGGTATCACCGCTCGGTCGTGGCGCGGGACACCGACACGATCCTTGATCTGGATATGAACACCACCTACGCCTGCCTGTCGGGCACCACAAAGTCGATTGCCGTCAGCTACACCGATGGCAATTCGGTGCGCGCCGTACAGCCGATGCTGGATATGGTTGCAGGCGGAGAGGGCAAGTTCCGCCAACGCCCGTTCTGCACCGCCGTATGTTGCCATGTCGTCCCACCCATGCGCTTTGCCACCGAAAGCTGTGAGGCGCTGGAGGCAGCGGTTCTGGCCGGCATGCCAATCCTGCTGGTCTCGGCGGGACAGGCGGGCGCGACGGCACCTGCGGCGCTGGCCGGGGCGGTGGCGCAGGCCTGTGCCGAGGTGCTTGCGGGCCTCATCCTGTGCAACATCATCGACCCGGACTGTCGCGGCATCTTCGCCACCTGGCCCTTTGTGTCGGACCTGCGCACCGGCGCGATGTCGGGCGGGTCGGGCGAACAGGCCCTGCTATCGGCGGCCTGCGCGCAGATGGCGGGGTTTTACGATCTGCCGAACTCCGTGCCAGCGGGGATGACCGACAGCAAACTGCCGGATGCGCAATCGGGCGGAGAAAAGGGCTATACCATCTCGCTGGCCGCCCATGCTGGCGCCTCGATGATCCACGAATGCGCGGGCATGCATGGCAGTCTGATGGGCACTGCGTTTGAGAGCTATGTGCTGGACAATGACCTTTTGGGTGCGATCCTGCGCACCGTGAAGGGGGTCGAGGTCAGCGAGGATACGCTGAGCTTTGATGTCATCCGCGACGTGGTGATGGGGGCGGGGCACTTTCTTGGCCATCCTCAGACCTTCAGCCGGATGAAGACCGATTACCTTTACCCCGAAATCGCCGACCGTCGCAGCATCAGCGAATGGCAAGATGCCGGCGCCCGCGATGCCCGCGCGGTGGCGCGCGACAGGGTGCAGAAGATTCTGGCCGAGCACTACCCCCGTCACATCGGCGATGACGTGGATAACCGGTTGCGCGCGTCCTATAATATCGTTCTGCCAAGGGCACGGATGCTTGCCGGAAACGGATTCTGGTAAGACACTGAAAAGAAGGGAACTCCTCATGCAATCCCATGCAAAAGTGGTGATCATCGGCGGCGGCATGATGGGGGTGGGCCTGGCCTATCACCTGGCCGAAGAGGGCTGGAAAAACGTGCTGCTGATCGAGAAAGCAGAACTGACCAGCGGCTCTACCTGGCATGCGGCGGGGCAATGCCCGTCGTTCATCGGCAACTACAACATGGCCAAGATCCACCACTATTCCAACACGCTTTACCCGCGGCTTGAGGCGCTGACCGGCCATCCGACCGGCTGGCACGGCTGTGGCGGCATCCGGCTGGCCACGACGCCGGAAGAAGTGGACTGGTTCCGCCATGTCTCGGGCTTTGCCGCCAATATCGGCTTTCAGATGGAGATCATCGGCCCCGACCGGATTCGCGAGCTGAACCCCTGGCTGAATACCGACGGCGTCCTTGCCGGGGCGCATACGACGATGGACGGCCATGTCGATCCGGCAAGTGCGTGCAACGCCATGGCTGCGGGCGCGCGGCAAATGGGGGCGACGATCATCCGCCACAATCGGGTGACCGGGATCAATCGCCTGGCCTCCGGCGGGTTCGAGGTGATCACCGAACAGGGCAACGTCACCTGCGAGCATGTCGTCAACGCGGGCGGTTGCTATGCGCGCGAAGTGAGCAGCTGGGTCGGGGTTGAAACACCGATCATCAACATGGAACACCAGTATCTGGTGACCGAACCACTGGCGGCGTTCAAGGATATCGCCACCGAACTGCCGGTGATGCGCGACCCGGCCACCGCCGGCTATTACCGCCAGGAGCAAAAGGCCGGCCTCGTCGGCATCTATGAACATCAGGGCGCGAAGGAGGCCTGGGCGGCGCGCGGCGGCTGGCCGGACTGGCAAAGCGAGAACGAGCTGTTCGAGGGTGACATCGACCGCATCGCCCCCTGGCTGGAAAAGGCGCTGGAGCGGATGCCGATCTTTGCCGCCGCGGGGATCAAGCGCGTCATCAACGGCGCCATCCCGCATACGCCCGACGGCAACCCCCTTGTCGGCCCCGCGCATGGGGTGCCCAACTTCTGGCAATGCTGCGGGTCGTCCATCGGCATCGCCCAGGGCGCGGGCTGCGGCAAGTATCTGGCGCAATGGATGGTGCATGGCGA
>JBATAV010000185.1:0-4973 GCA_049662025.1 Paracoccaceae bacterium
CGGCGGCGCTGTGGCACCCCGGCATCGCGGCGACCGAGCGCGCGTCATATGCCCGCTACCGCGCCACGCTTCTGGACCTTCTGGCCGAGATCGGCGGCAATGCGGACGCGCGCGCGACCGTGGCCGATACGATCATGGCGGCACTGGACGGGCTTTGGGCCGATTGTGCGCGCAGGCAGGATGCTGGCGCGGTCGCCCGCGGTCTTCAAGGCTGCGAGGACCTTATCCGCCTGTGCCTTGGGCCAGCAGAAAGCGGCGAACATCGGGCAGAACCCGGTCGGTCGCCTCGATGAAGATGGCGTGTTTCAGCCGATCGAGAATGACCAGTTCCGACCCCGGCATTGCCGCCTGAATCGCACGGTTCAGGCGCGGGTTGCAGCCGCCGTCCAGCTCTCCGGTGATGATCTGCGTTGGCGCCGTTACCCGGTCCAGCCAGGGCGCCATTTCGGTCTCCGCGTAGATGTCGAAGACGTTCAGGAACACCTCCGCGTCGGTCTCCATCACCTGCCGTTTGCGCCAGTCGATCACCTCGGGGTGGGCGGCGCAGAAATCATCGGTGAACCAGCGCGCGGTCAGCGTGTCCAGCACCGGGCCGATGCCCTTGTCGCGCATCGCCGTCACCACCGCACGGACCTTGGCGCTGTCATCGTCAGTGCGAAAGGCCGCCGTCGACCACAGGCCCAGGCTCAGCACCCTTTGCGGATAGCGCAGCGCGTAGGCCGGCCCGATCATTCCTCCCAGCGAATGGCCAGCGACATGCGCCTGCTCCACCCCCAGCCGGGCGCGCAACTCCTCCAGATCCTCGACCAGATCGTCCAGCCCGAAGCGGCCTTCGGGCAAGGGCGACAACCCGTGCCCGCGCAGGTCATAGCTGATGCAGGTGAAGCGGTCCTTCAGCCCCGCCACCATGCCATCGAACGTCGCCCGCCGCGCGCCGATACCGTGAATCAGGAACAGCGCGGGGCCGTCGCCCGCCACCGAATAGGCTGACCGCATCGGCCTAGACCTTCGGGTCCGAGGCCAGCCGCCCGGCGGTGGCCCAGTCGTCCCTGGACACATCAGTGAACACCACGCTCACCGCCTGCGGTGTGCCTCCGCAGGTGTCGCACCAGGCCCTGGTCACCGCCTCGGCGCAGGCGCGCTTCTGGTCCGTGCTGCGGCCTTCGAACATTTCAATACGGATGATGGGCATTTTCCCCCCTTGGATTTGCAGAAATCACGCAACCTTGCGCCGAACGTCCAGCAGATGCGGCATCACCTCTTCGGCGAAGCCCGACATCATCTCCAGCGTCTCGTCCTGCGCCTGACCGAAGATCGAGGTGACGATCACCTCGTCGATCCCCATCTCGGCATAGGCCGCCAGCCGGTCGATCATCTCGTCGTGCTGGCAGATCAGGATGTTGGCGCCCAGCTCTTCCGCCGTCTGCGACCGGGGCAGGGGCCGGATCACCCCCGCATCCACAATCCCCGGCCCGCCAAAGACATTGTCGAAACTGGCGTAATAGCGGTGCGCGACCTCGACCATCCTTTGCCGCTCGGCTTCCGAGCGTACCAGAAACACCCCGCGTTGCAGCGACAGCCGGTTGGTCGGCGCCGGGTGCCGCGCGCGACCGCGGAAAAACGCCGCAACCTGGCCTTCCAGCACGCCATGGGTGGCCGACAAGGGCGTGGTCTGGATGTGGTAATTCCTCGCCGCCGCCGCCTCGATCCCCGGCGGCGCCATCACCCCCAGCATCAAGGGCACCGGGTCTTCGGGGCGCGGCATGATGGTCAGCGGGTCAAAGCGGTAATGCGTGCCGTCCCAGGACACCTCTTCGCGCGTCAGCAACGCCTCCAGCACTGCCAGCGATTCCTCGAACCGCTCCTTGGTTTCCGCCATCGGCACGCCGATCCGGCCGGTCTCGAACCCGAAGGCGCCCTTGCCCACCCCCAGCATCAGCCGCCCGTCGCACAGCACCTGCGCCTGCACCACCTCGCCGGCGAACACCCGCATGTCGCGCAATGGCAATTGGCAGATCGAGGTCATCAACGCCACCCGTTCCGTCCGCGCCGCAATCGCCACCGCCATTTGCAGAGGCGACGGCACCAGAAGGATATTCACCAGATGATGTTCGGGGATCGCCACCCCGCGATAGCCGCAGGCCTCGGCATGCACCGCTTGCGCCAGCGTCTCGGCATAAAGCCGTTTGCCGCCCAGCTTCGGGTCCAGCATGTGGCTGGACAGGAAATGCACGAAATCCATGGTGGCCCCCCGCTTTCGGGCATCCTGTACATGTGTACCAGTTCCGTCAAGCCGCCCATCAGCCGCCTTTCGGAACATGCCAGACATCCAGCACCCAGAACGGGGCAGGGCCCGCATCCAGCGCGACTCTATCGCGCAGATCGGTATCCACCCCGCCGCAGCCGGGCAGGCAGTCCGGGTCCAGCCCCCAGCCCGCAAAGGCCGCCCGGACCGCGCCAGCCAGCGCCGCACCATCGGGGCCGGGAAAGGCCAGCGCGTCCAGCCGCTCTTGCACCACCGCCACGCCTGCTTCCGGCACGCTCAGCCGCAGGACCGGATTGCGGAAGGTCAGGTCGGGCAGCGCCCGCAACGCGCCACCGGCATCAAAAAGCGGCATTCCCTCGCTGATCACCCAGATCGGCATCGGCGCGGTGCCCAGCACGGCCTCGACCGTGCCGCCGGTGCCCTCCACCAACCCTTCGGCCAGCGCCGTCAATTCCGCCTCGCGCGCGGGGTCTTCGTCATTGGCGCCAAAGACCGGCGCATGGGCCAGCACCTCGGTCGGCAGGCTGATCACCACCAGCCGCAACCCGTCATCGCCGGGCAAGGCCACCTCGGCCCCCGGCTGCGCAAACCATTGCAGCGGGTCGGCCAGCACGACCGCATGCGCCGCCAGATAGGCCGCGTGGTCGCCAAAGCTCAGATGGTCTTGCCGCACTTCTGGCCCCAGCGCGTCGCCCAGACCCTTCAGCCCCGCCACCCCCCATGTGGCTGCCAAGTCATTTGCCCCGAGATTGCACGAGATGGTGATGCAGACATGCGCCTTGATGGGCACGCCATCCTTAAACGCGGTGGCGATATCGGTAATCGGCGGCACGCCCATGGTTGCTACGACAAGTCCGCCGAACAGGGTGCCAACCGTTTCGGTGTCGTCATACCAAAGCTGCGGCCGCAGGGCCTCCAATTGCGGTCCGGTCACCAGACGCGGCACATCGCCGGTGACAAAGGGCATCAGGATCACCGCATCGGGGTCGCCCGCCAACACCTCGACCGCTGCGTTTTCCGCCGTGGCCGGGGCAAGCGCCTGCTCCAACGGGCGGATCAGGCTGAAATAGAACAGCGCAAAGGCCGCCATCACCCCCAGCCCCAGCACCGCAAGGGTGATCACCACAATCCGCAACTTGTTCAAACCTGCCGTTCCCTTGTCCCAGACCGCACTGCCGGGGTCAGGCTAGGCCCTCGGCCCCACCCCCGCAAGCCACGCGCGCACCCTCTTCCCGCCCCCCGATCTTCCCGCTATATGCGGCGCCATGACCGAGCTTTCGCAGATCCGCAACTTCTCCATCGTGGCCCATATCGACCACGGTAAATCCACCCTGGCCGATCGTCTGATCCAGATGACGGGCACTGTCGCCGCACGCGACATGAAAGCCCAGATGCTGGACAGCATGGATATCGAGCGCGAGCGCGGCATCACCATCAAGGCCAACACCGTGCGGATCGAATATCCGGCCAAGGATGGCAAGACCTATATCCTGAACCTGATCGACACCCCCGGCCATGTCGACTTCGCCTATGAGGTCTCGCGCAGCATGCGCGCCGTCGAAGGCTCTCTGCTGGTGGTCGATGCCTCGCAGGGGGTTGAGGCGCAGACCCTCGCCAACGTCTATCAGGCCCTCGATGCCGGCCACGAAATTGTGCCCGTGTTGAACAAGATCGACCTTCCCGCGGCCGACCCCGAGCGGGTCAAGCAGAACATCGAAGACGTCATCGGCCTCGACGCCTCCGACGCCATCCCGATCTCCGCCAAAACCGGCATCGGCATCCCCGAGGTGCTGGAGGCCATCGTCACCCGCCTTCCCGCCCCCAAGGGCGACCGCGACGCGCCGCTGAAGGCCATGCTGGTCGACAGCTGGTATGACGCCTACCTTGGCGTCGTGGTGATGATCCGCATCATCGACGGCGTGGTCCGCAAGGGCGACCGCATCCGCATGATGGCCACCAACGCCGTCTACGGCATCGACACGCTGGCCGTCCTCAAGCCGCAAATGGTCGACATCGCCGAACTCGGCCCCGGCGAAATCGGCGTCTTCACCGCCTCGATCAAACAGGTCCGCGACACCCGCGTCGGCGACACCATCACCCACGAACGCCGCGGCTGCGACAAACCGCTGCCAGGCTTCAAACCCTCGGTCCCCGTCGTCTTCTGCGGCCTCTTCCCGGTCGATGCCAACGACTTCGAGGCCCTGCGCGACGCCATCGAGAAACTCGCCCTCAACGACGCCTCCTTCACCTCCGAGATGGAAACCTCCGCCGCCCTCGGCTTCGGCTTCCGCATGGGCTTTCTCGGCCTTCTCCACCTCGAAGTCGTCCGCGACCGGCTCGAACGCGAATACGACCTCGACCTGATCACCACCGCCCCCTCGGTCGTCTTCAAGCTCTACATGAAAGACGGCGAGGTCCGCGACCTTCATAACCCCGCCGACATGCCCGACCTCACCTACATCGACCACATCGAGGAGCCGCGGATCAAGGCCACCATCATGGTTCCCGACGAATACCTCGGCGACATCCTCAAACTCTGCCAGGACCGCCGCGGCATCCAGCTGAACCTCACCTACGCCGGCCCCCGCGCCATGGTCGAATACGACCTGCCGCTGGCCGAAGTGGTGTTCGACTTCTACGACCGGCTGAAATCCATCTCCAAGGGCTACGCCAGCTTCGACTACCAGATTTCCGGCTACCGCGAGGA
>JBATAV010000186.1:0-2006 GCA_049662025.1 Paracoccaceae bacterium
CCTGCCGCCGGCAAAGGACGCATGGCGGCTGGGGCTGGCGGCGGCACGGCTGGTCTCGGGCGATCCCTGGCTGTCGGTGAAATCCACCAACCGTACGGTCTATGACGTGGCGCGCGCCGCGCTGGCCGCCGGCCGGGACGAGGTGCTTTTCCTGAACGAACGCGGCGAGGTCTGTGACGGCACCATCGTCTCGGTCTTCTTCGATCGCGGCCAGGGGATGCGCACGCCGCCCCTGTCTTGCGGGTTGTTGCCGGGGGTCTTGCGGGCGGAACTGGCTTTCCCTGAAGAGGTGCTGCGCGCGCGCGATCTGCCGAAGGTCCGGCTCTGGGTCGGCAACAGCTTGCGCGGGTTGATCCCGGCGGTCTGGGGCGGCTGAAGCCGGGGGCGCTTCGCCCCCCAAGGCGCGAATGCAGGCATTCGCGCCTCCCCCCGAGGATATTTGAGCCAAGATGAAGCTGATCGGATTTCATCTTGGCTCAAATACTCCCGCCGGAGGCATCTGGCCTGGCCGAAGGCTGCGGTCGGGGTTGACTTGGGGGGCGTGGCGATGTGTATCGGCGCGATGGAATTGATGCCCTCGAAAGGGGAATAGTGATGCATGCCTACCGCAGCCACACTTGCGCGGATCTGAACAGGGGCCATGTCGGAAATGAGGTCCGGCTTTCGGGCTGGGTTCACCGGGTGCGCGACCATGGCGGTGTGTTGTTCATCGACCTGCGTGACCATTACGGCATCACGCAAGTGCTGTGCGATGGCGACAGCCCGGCCTTTGCGGCGCTGGAAAAGGTGCGCGCCGAGTGGGTGGTGCGGATCGACGGGCGGGTGAAGGCACGCGATGCGTCGCTGGTGAACGCCAAGATTCCGACCGGTGAGATCGAGGTCTATGTGGCTGGCGTCGAGGTGCTGGGGCAGGCCGACGAGTTGCCCTTGCCGGTGTTCGGCGAGCTGGACTACCCAGAGGAAACCCGGCTGACCTACCGCTTCCTCGACCTGCGCCGCGACACCATGCATGCCAACATGATGCTGCGGTCGAACGTGGTGCGCTGGCTGCGCAACCGGATGTGGGATCAGGGCTTTACCGAGTTTCAGACCCCGATCATCACCGCCAGCAGCCCCGAAGGCGCGCGCGATTTCCTGGTGCCCTCGCGCCTGCATCCCGGCAAGTTCTACGCCCTGCCACAGGCTCCGCAGCAGTTCAAACAGCTGATCATGGTGGCGGGTTTTGACCGTTATTTCCAGATCGCCCCCTGTTTCCGCGATGAGGACCCGCGCGCCGACCGCTCGCCGACCGACTTCTATCAGCTTGATGTCGAGATGAGCTTTGTCGAGCAGGAAGACGTCTTTGCCGCCGTGCAGCCGGTGCTGCAGGGCTTGTTCGAGCAGTTCGGTGGCACCCGCAAGGTCCATGCCGACTGGCCGCGCATCGCCTACGCCGACTCCCTGCTGTGGTACGGTTCCGACAAGCCCGACCTGCGCAACCCGATAAAGATGCAGATCGTCTCGGACCATTTCCGCGACTCTGGTTTCGCCATCTTCGCCAACCTTCTGAAGAACGAAGGCACCCAGATCCGCGCCATCCCCGCGCCGAAAGGCGGCAGCCGCAAGTTTGCCGACCGGATGAATGCATTCGCCCAGAAAGAGGGCCTGCCGGGCATGGGCTATATCTTCTGGCGTGAGGCCGAAGACAATTCCGGTATGGAAGCTGCGGGCCCCTTGGCGAAAAACATCGGGCCAGAGCGCACCGAAGCCATTCGCCAGCAACTCGGCCTCGGCCTTGGCGATGCCGCATTCTTCCTCGGTGGCAAGCCGGAGGCGTTTGAGGCCGTCGCGGGCCGTGCCCGCAATGAGATTGGCAATGAGCTGGGCCTGACCGAAAAGGACAGTTTCCGCTTTGCCTGGATCGTCGATTTCCCGATGTATGAGCGGACCGATGAGGGCAAGATCGACTTTTCTCACAACCCGTTCTCGATGCCGCAAGGGGGCATGGACGCCTTGCAGGGCGATCC
>JBATAV010000187.1:0-3331 GCA_049662025.1 Paracoccaceae bacterium
GTCATGCCGGTGCCGATGGTACGCAGCAACACCAGCGCCCGGTCGGCGCGGCGCGGATCCTTGATCGACACGATGCGGCGGGTAACCACCTTGACCCGCGCGTCCAGCTCGCCCTTCAGGCGGGCCAGCTCGGCAGGCTTGTCAACCGCCACCACGCGGTTCAGCAACAGCCCGATTTCCGAGGCATGGGCGCGCAACTCGAACATCAGGCCCAACTGGAAGAGATCGACCTCGATCAGCTTGTCCAGCGCCTCCAGCCGCGCCTGCCCGTCATCGGGCGCGCTTTGCTCGATCTCGTAGAGGTTCGAGATCATCGCCGCGGTGCCCATTTCGGCATTGGCCACCAGCGTATCGGCAATCTCGGTCAACTCGGCCGCGGCGGCCAGCCCCTCGTGCAGCATCCGGTCGCGGTGGTCGATCATGCGGATGCGCTGGCGTACCAGCGTGTCGAGCGTCAGGATCGCGGCGCGGATCGTTCCGACGGCGGCAACCGTGGTGTCCGATGAGGTCGCCGGAGGGACCTCCTGCGCCAGGCCATAGCGGTGCAGCCGGTCGCCCAGCGCATCGACCTGTGCCAGAAGAAAGGCGGTGCGGGCGGCGCGTTCGGTCTCGCTGGTCACGGCGGCCAGTTCGGGCGCCACGGCAACCACGCGGCTGGTCTCTTCGGCCACACCGCGGACTTCCGAAATCGCCGGAATCGCCTCGGTCACCACGCGGGTCTGGTCGCGCGCAACGTCGCGCAGTTCCATCCAGCCCATCAGGCCGGTGGCCGCCGGAAAGCCGGCAATCACCAGAATCGCCACCATCAGGCGCGTGCCAAGGCTGGACAGGTCGAAGATCTTGCGCAAAGCTGGCCCCGTTCAGGTCGCCCCTTCGGGCAGGCTAACACCAAACCGCCGGATAATGGGAAGCCGCGTGCAGCGCTTGCGATCGTTCTTTCCGGCTTTGTGGGTCTGCCTTGTCGGCATGGCGGCGCAGTTTTCGCCTTGTGCGGCCGTTGCCGAGGAGATCTGGCGGCTGGAGGCGCGCTCGATCCCGTTCGACGACACCAGCCCCGGCCTGCCGATCGACTATCAGCCGCTGGAGAAAGCCAGCCGACCCTGGCGCCTTTGCGTGCTTTACCCGCACCTCAAGGACGCCTACTGGCTGTCGGTCAACTATGGCATGGTGGAAGAGGCGACCCGGCTTGGCGTTTCGTTCGACCTTTACGAGGCGGGCGGCTACCCCAACCTCGACCGCCAGATCCAGCAGCTGCGCGGCTGCGGGTCGGATGATTTCGACGCGGTGATCCTTGGCGCGGTGTCTTATCGGGGGCTGACGCCCGTAGTGGCCGAAGTGGCCCGCAAAAAGCCGGTCATCGCTGCGGTGAACGACATCGACGACACCGGCATCACCGCCAAGGCCAGCGTGCCCTGGCGCGAGATGGGCGCCGCCGCAGGCCGGGTGATCGCCGAGCGCCACCCCAAGGGGTCGGCCCCGGTGCGCATCGCCTGGTTTCCCGGCCCCGAGGGCGCGGGCTGGGTGACTTTCGTGGAAGAGGGCTTTCTTGCCGCGCTGGCCGACAGCTCGGCCCAGATCGTGGCCACCCGTTATGGCGATACCGGGCTGGAACAACAGGTTTTGCTGGTCGAGGACGTGCTGGACCATGTGCCCGACCTTGACTATCTGGTCGGCAGCGGCCCGATGGCCGAGGCGGCGGTGTCGATCCTGCGCGCCCGCGGGCTGACCGACCAGGTTCAGATCGTCTCGACCTATCTCAGCCACGCGGTCTATCGCGGGATCCTGCGTGGCCGCATCCTGGCCGCCCCCACCGATTTCGCCGTGCGGCAGGGCGAGCTGTCGGTCGAGATGGCGGTGCGCGCGCTGGAAGGCAAGCTGACGGTGCCCCATGCCGGACCGTCGATCGTCATGGTGACGCACGAGACCATTGCGGCGATCGGCACCGAAGGCTCGCTTGCCCCGGCCAGTTTCGCGCCGGTGTTCTCGTTGCCGGGTCCGGGCAACTGAGCCGCCCCGGCAGGGTGGCCTGGCCGAATGCGTCATCGGCCTGCTCAAGACCGAGGTCCATGTCGGCGATGGCAGCCAACCGCCTGCCAGGCACCCCATCCGCCACATCGGCCGATGAAAGCCCATCGGAGATGTCGCGTGGGCGCCCTTCGAATGGGTCGACCCGCTTCGGGAGCCGGTGTGAAACGACTGCCCGAGTTCAGCCCCTCAGGCGCAGCTTGATGTGCTTTTGTTCGCGGAAGGTCATCAGGCCTTCGGGGCCAAGCTCGCGGCCGATGCCGCTCATCTTCCAGCCGCCGAAGGGGGCCTGCAATTCGGTGGTGTCGTTCACGTTGACGCCGACCTGCCCCGCCTGCAGGCCTTCGGCAAAGCGCCAGGCGCGGTCGAGGTCTTGCGAATAGACATAGGCGGCCAGTCCGAAGGGCGTGGAGTTGGCCAATCGCAGCGCCTCGGCGTCGGACCCGGCGCGCAGGATGCCGGTCAGCGGGCCGAAGGTTTCCTCTTGCAGGATGCGCGAGCCGTCGGCGATGCCGTCGATCAGGGTCGGGCGGTAGAAGAAGCCACGGTCGAAGGCCTCGGCCTTGGGCACCGCTCCGCCCGTCAACAGCCGCGCGCCGCGCGACAGGGCATCGTCCAGTTGCGATTGCACATGGCGGCGCACCTTGTCGGTGGTGCAGGGGCCGTAAAGCACGCCGGGCGTCAGGCCGTGGCCCAGTTCGGTGGCGGCGGTGATGGCGGTGATCGCCTCGACAAAGCGGTCATAGAGGCGGTCGGCGACGATGATGCGGTTCACCGCGATGCAGATCTGGCCCATGTTGGAAAAGCCGCGACGGAAGGCGGCTTGTGCGGCCTCGGCGACGTCGGCGTCGTCCAGCACGACAAAGGGGCTGTGCCCGCCCAGTTCCAGCGACAGCCGTTTCAGCGTGGTCGAGGCTGCCCGCATGATCGCCTGCCCGGCGGGAACCGAAGCCGTGGCCGAGATCATCGCCACATCGGGATGGGCCGACAGATGCGCGCCCACCTCGGGCCCGGTGCCGGGGATGTCGTTCAAGACGCCCGGCGGCACGCCCGCATCCTGCAGGCACTGCACGACCAGCGCGATGGCCAGCGGGGTCTCGTGCGGCGGTTTCACCACGGCGGTGCAGCCCGCGGCCAGCACCGGCGCCACCTTCCAGGCGTAAAGATCGACCGGGTAGTTCCACGGCACGATGCCGCCCACAACGCCCACCGGAGACGAGGTCACCACCGAGCGGATGTCAGCGCGCGACGATGGCCTTAGCTGGCCGCCAATGCGGCGGCCTTCCTCGGCGTAATAATGATAGAC
>JBATAV010000188.1:0-2650 GCA_049662025.1 Paracoccaceae bacterium
GGGTGGCCTTGCCTACGCCCTTCGGCCCGGTGATCAGCCAGGCGTGATGCAGCCGTCCCTGCCGGAAGGCCGACAGGAATTCGGCTTCGGCGGCGGCATGCCCGATCAGTCGGGCGGTCTCGCGCGGGTGCGGGGCGCCATCGGCGCGATCGGGTTCGGGCAGGGCGTCGGACATGGGGCAGACCTTGCACCAGAGGGCGGCCGGGGAAAAGGGGGGGCGTCGCGGAGACCCGTCGCCGCGCCCGTTCTGCGCATGATCCCCCGCAAACGCCGTCACCGAAGTGACTCATGCGCGCGATGACCGCGCCGAGGGGGCGAGTGCTTCAGCAGCCGGTCGGCGCATCAATCGGTTGGGATCTTCGTGGACGGCATCGGAGGTCTTGCGCCATTGCCACGCACAGTCCCTGCGGCGGAATTCGGCTTTTTCAGGCCGTTGAACCGTGCGAGCCGCCGTCTGCTGCAGGGTCCGAAGCTCTCGGAGCCATTAATGTGGGTTGCGCCGTCGGGGAAACGGCGGCCCTTCTTGCGGCGTTTCCTGATCCGCAGATGCCGGCCATGGCCGATGGCCAGAGCCCGTCGCAACCGCGTCAACCTTCGGTCGCGACGATGCTCTAACGGCTGACGCGGCCGCGGTCCGTCAGGCCAGATGCGGCAGCACTTGCGCCAGAACCTCTGCGGCCACCACGTCGGGCGCTCGATTTCCTTCGATCACCTGGAACCGCGCATGCCGGGCGGCAAGCGCCAGAAACCCGTCCCGCGCACGGGTCTGGAAGGCCAGGCCCATATCCTCGAACCGCATCTCGGCGCCGGCCCTGGCGGTGGCGCGCGCCAGTCCGGCGGCGGGGTCGAGGTCGATCAGCAGCGTCAGGTCCGGCTCAACCGCGATCATCAGATCGTGCAGCCGATCCACCGTGGCGGTCAGATCGCCGCGGGTGATGCCCTGAAATATCCGCGTCGAATCCGCGAAGCGGTCGCAGATCACCACCTCGCCGCGCGCCAGCGCTGGCTGGATGGTCTTTTCCAGATGATCGCGCCGGGCGGCGGTGAAGAGCAGGATCTCGGTTTCGGCCGACCAGCGGTCGGTGGCGCCTTCCAGCACCAGACGCCGGATCTCTTCGGCGCCGGGGCTGCCGCCGGGTTCGCGCGTCAGCGTCACGGCATGGCCGTGTGCGCGCAGGGTCTCTGCCAGCGTCCGCGCCTGGGTAGATTTCCCCGAGCCGTCGATGCCTTCAAAGGAAAGAAACAGCCCCGCCATTCAACTGGCAGGCGCCGCATCGCCAAGGTAGCGGTCGTAAAGCGCCCCCGCCGCCGTCCGCAGGCGCCGCACGAAACCGGCTTTGCCGACGCCGGTCTCGGCCACAAGCTGGATGCTGTGGTCGGGCAGGTCGGGGACATGGATGATCAGTTCCGCCACCGGCATTCCGGCCTCGACCGGGGCGATCAGCGGGCCCTTGTAGACCACTTCGGCCTCGACCTTGTCCTGCACCAGCGCGGGCACCAGAAGCGCCAGGTCCTCGGCCGGAACCAGCCCCACGGTCGCGGCCTCGCCCATGAAAACCTCGGCCTCGGCCACCCGCACGCCCGCCCGTGCCACGGTCTTTTCGGTGAACTGGCGGAAGGCCCAGCCGACGATCCGATCGGATTCTTCGGCTCGCGCGGTGTCGGATGGCAGCCCGGTGATGGCAAAGATGATCCGGCGGTTGCCCTGCACGGCGCTGCCGACCAGCCCATAGCCGGCCTCGGTGGTATGACCGGTCTTCAGCCCATCCGCCCCGATCCCCATCTTCAACAAGGGGTTGCGGTTGTGGCGGTTATCGGGCGCGCGGTCCTTGTAGTTGTACTCGGTCTGCGAAAACACCGGGTAGTATTCCGGGAACACCTCGATCAGCCGCTGCGCCAGAATGCCCAGATCGCGCATCGACATGCGTTGGCCGGGGTCTGGCCAGCCGCTGGCATTGGCAAAGGTCGATGTGGTCATCCCCAGCGCCCTGGCGCGTTCGGTCATCTGCTTGGCAAAGGCCTCTTCGGTGCCGGCCAGCCCTTCGGCCACCACCACGCAGGCATCGTTGCCCGAGTTGATGATCATGCCATGGATCAGCTCTTCCACCGTCGGCCGGTCGGTTTCCTGCAGGAACATGGTCGACCCGCCCATCGCCTTGGCCCGTGACGACACCGCAAAGTTGGTGTCGAGCGTGACCCGGCCGTCGCGCAGGGCTTCGAACAGCATGTTGATCGTCATCAGCTTCGACATCGAGGCCGGCGGCACCGACTCATCGGCGTTCTTGTCCATCAGCACCGTATGGGTCGTGACGTCAAAGACCCAGGCCGCCGACGCCTGCGTCTCGAAGGCGCGGGCGGGCAGGGCGGCCAGAAGGATCAGCGCGATCGCCAGACGCATCCGGTGCAGCATGGGGCCTCCTTATTTCAGCATGTAGGCATCGCCGAAC
Source organism: Paracoccaceae bacterium (assembly GCA_049662025.1). Taxonomy (GTDB): domain Bacteria; phylum Pseudomonadota; class Alphaproteobacteria; order Rhodobacterales; family Rhodobacteraceae; genus Pseudogemmobacter. The sequence goes on from JBATAV010000188.1 coordinate 2,448, forward strand.
CCGGCGGCCTTGATCTTTTTCAGCACCGCGGCGTCGCCGTGCGCGATGACCGACCAATAGGTCTTGCCCTTGGCCGAATCCTTGCGCACCTCGGCCGGGACACCGGCCTTGGCCAGTTGGTCCACCGCGCGCTTGGCATTGGCCTCGACCGAGAAGAAGCCGATCTGGATCGGCTTGCCGCCCGAGGCTGCCGGGGCAGGGGC
>JBATAV010000189.1:0-4068 GCA_049662025.1 Paracoccaceae bacterium
GTGTCAGCCTGGTCAAGACCCTGCGCGGCACCAAGAACCGCACGCCGGTCTTGTTCCTGACCGCGCTTGGCGGTGTCGACGACCGCATCGAGGGGCTGAACGCGGGGGGCGACGACTACCTTGTGAAGCCCTTCGCCTTTGGCGAGTTGAGCGCGCGGATCGCCGCCCTGGCCCGCCGCCCGCGTCTGACCGAGGAACCGACGGTGCTGCGCGCGCGCGATCTGGAGATGAACCTGCTGACCCGCCGGGTGACGCGGGCCGGCCAGCCCATCGACCTGCTGCCACGCGAATTCGCCTTGCTGGAATGCCTGCTGCGCCGCAAGGGCCGGGTGCAGACCCGCACCATGCTATTGGAGACGATCTGGGACATTCATTTCGATCCGCAGACCAATGTGGTGGAAACCCATGTCAGCCGTTTGCGGGCCAAGGTTGACAAGCCGTTCGATCCGGACCTGATCGAGACGGTGCGCGGCTCTGGCTACCGGATCACGGCGGAATGACGAAGGCAGCCCTGCCCCGGATGGTGGTCTCTACCCCGCTGCGACTGACCGCGGCGCTGATTGCGGTTTTCGTCACCAGCCTCTTGATCAGCTTTGCGGTTTCCTACCTGGTGATCCGCGACAGTTTCGATGACAACCTGCGCGATCAGGTCAGCCAGCACATCGCCGAGTATCAGGCCTTGTCGGACCCCGAAGCCCTGCGCGCCAGGCTGGTCGACGACATCGCCGCCACCCAGGTCGAGGACGAGATCATCCAGTATCAGCCGGACCAGGGGCTGCGGCTGTCGAATGTCGACAGCCTGCCCGTGGTCGAGGGCACGGCCATTCTGGCCCAATCCGACATCGTCGGGACCGACATCAACGACAGCTATCTGGCCACAGCGGAGCGGGTCGGTCCGGGGGTGCTGACCATCGGGCTGACCCGCGCGCAACTGGTCGATACCGGCGAGATCTTCGTTTCGGTGCTGATGATCAGCCTTTTGCCGACGCTGCTGATCGCCTCGGTGCTGGGGCTGGCCTTTGCACGGCGGGCGCGGCGCCGCATCGACGAGATCAGCCGGGTTCTGCAGCAGATCAGCCACGGCGACCTGACCGCCCGCGTGCCGCTGGACCCCGCCGACCACGATGACCTGGCGGTGATCGGGGCGGCGGTGAACCGCATGGCAGAAGCACAGGGGGCGGCGATGGATTCGCTGCATCAGGTCAGCGCCGACATTGCCCATGACCTGAAGACGCCGATCCAGCGGGTGGCGGTCACGCTCGACACGCTTGCCGCCCGCACCAAGTTGTCGGCCGAACAGGATGCGCTGGTCGGCCAGGCCCTGGACGAGATGGACCGGATTGCCAGGACCTTCGAGGCGCTGTTGCGCATCGCCCAGATCGAAGGTGGCGCCCTGCGTGACCGCTTTGTCCCGGTGGACCTGGGTGCCGTGGCCGCCTCGGTCGTCGACGTGTTCGCCCCGAGTGCCGAGGAAACCGGCCATACGCTGCGGTTCGACCCGCCTTCCGGCGCCCCTGTGACAGTATCGGGGGACCGCGACCTGCTGGGGCAGGTGGTTGCCAACCTTATCGAAAACAGCCTGCGCCATTGCCCGGAGGCGGGTCAGATCAGCCTGTCTCTGGCTGTGGTCAATGGTCATCCACGGTTCGAGATTGCCGATAGCGGCCCTGGCATCCCCGAGGCGGAACGCCCCAAGGTCCTGCGCCGACTTTACCGGCTGGAGCGCAGCCGGACCACGCCGGGCAACGGTCTGGGCCTGAGCATGGTGGCCGCGATCTGCGAGATGCATGGCGCGCGGCTGAGCCTGCTGGACAATGCGCCAGGGTTGCGGGTGCGGATCGATTTTCCCGCCGCATGAAGGCGACCGCCCGGCAGCCCCAAGATCGCAGGGCCGCCGGAACGGTCCGACATCGCAGGTCAGTCGGCGGCCTCTGCTCCGCCTGCGTCCTTGGCGATGTCGATCGCGACCGGCGCCTGGCCGGGTGCTTTCAGCACGACATGAAAGGTCTTTGCGGCCTGGCTGGTGACATAGATGCTGTTCGGGTTGGCCCGGAAATGGCCGGGCAGGCCCGAATCGTCAAAGTGGATCCGCGCCTCGCCGCCGGCGGGCACCGAAAACCCCGGCAGCGCCAGCAGATAGGCCTCGGTCGCCGTGCTGTCGGCATCGGTGATCGTGATCATGGCCGTCAGGTCAGTCAGCGCTGCTGCGCCGCTGTTTTTCACCAGAAGCTCCAGATGGTCGGTGGCATCGGCCTTGGCCACGAAGTCAAAGTTGTTCTCGACCAGCGCCTCGGCAATGGCGAAACTGGCGGGGGTTCCGGCCGGATCCAGCGTGGTTTCGGCCAGAACCGGGTGGGGATCGGCCAGATCGTTCAGACCGTCGCCGTCGGTATCGGCATTCAACGGATCGGTGCCCAGAAGCGGTTCGGCGGTGTCGGGGATGCCGTCGCCGTCGGTGTCGGGCACGGTCTGGGCCATTGCGGCGGTGCCAAGGCCCAGAAGGGCGATCAGCGAGACGGTGGTCAGGTGGCGTTTGTACGGCATGACAGTTACTCCTTGATTTGTCGCGCGGGGATTTGTCGCGCGGCGATGTGGCGGGCGGGGGAAAGCGGCAGCGCAAGCGCCAGGCCCGCGAGACCGGTGAAGGCAAGCAGGATCCACAAGAGATCACCCAGTTTTTCGACCAGGATCGGTCCCAGCGGTTGGCCGGTGTAGGTGTCCTTGATGCCGAGAACGGCAAAGCTGAACCGCTCGAAATGCTTGGTCAGCGAGGCGACTTCGATGCCGTTTCGGATGGTCTCGAAGCTGGCATAGCCCTTCATGATCTCGGTCTGGTCCGCCTTGGCGATGTGCAATTGCCGGAACACGCCGCCGGCAACCTGATTGTCGGGGTCCAGCGTGTCGCCGATCTGCGGCGCGATCAGCACCAGCACAAGCCACAGTGAAAAGGCAAACAGCAGCGCATGGGCGGGGCGGTTCATCCAGAACGTCAGCATGAAACTGACCAGAAAGAACGCCGCGCAATACAGCGAGGCCGCCCCCCAGACGAGGCCGATCCGCCCCAGATCGGCGGGCACCAGCCCGACCCCCGAGACGACCTGCAACGCCAGCGCCGAGACGAAGAACACCGCACCGAGCCCCAGCCCGATCAGCAGCACCCCGGCCATGACCTTGCCGGCCAGAAAGGCGCGCTTGTGCACGGGGCGGGTCAGGATCAACGCCAACGTCTGGCGCCCCCGCTCGCTGATGGCGGCGCGATAGCCGATCAGGATGGCGATGGCGGCGCCGATGATCTCGATCTGCTCGATCGCCCCGCGCAACAGTTTCAGCGGGTAGAACTCGGGCGCGGCAATCGACTCGGCCGGTTTGCCCAGCGCCAGCAGGGCGGCCCGGGCACTGTCATAGGTCGCGGCATCGGTGGCCAGGGCGATGGCACCGGCCACCAGCGAGACCAGGGCGGCAAAGGCCAGAAAGCCGGTAATTGCCAGGATGAAGCGGTCGCGCGCGGCGTCGGACATGTCCTTGGCGGCGATCAGACGGGCTGGCGAAAGGCGGATGGGCGAAAGGTGGGGGTCAGACATCGAAATCTCCATCCGTGCGGTCCATGCGCAGCAGGGCGCGGGCGGCCCAGGCTGCGGCAAGCCCGACAGCAAGGCCAAGGGTGGCAAGGGGTGGAAGTGCCGAGCGGTCGACGAACCCCGGCGGCAGAAAATCGAGCAGCCCGGCGGCGGCGATCTTGTAGGCATCGGCCAGCGACAGCGGACCAAGCAGCCAGCCTGCGGCATGGAAGAACGCGCTGTCGGGCGGCGGCGCCAGCGCCGAGATCGGGTTGAGCGCGGCGGTCGGCAGGATGTTCGAGGTAACCGCAGGCAGCACGAAGGTCAGCGCCAGCCACAGCGTGACCGGAACCAGCAGCCCGGCGCCCTCGGTCCGGGCGATGGCGGCGGCGCCAAGCCCGACCAGCCCGAAGGTCAGCATGTAAAGCGCCGAAAGCCCGAGAAACCCGGCCAGCCGGGCCCAGGCCGCAAGGTCGGGCGCAGACTGCGGCAGCATCGCCAGGGTGCCCGC
>JBATAV010000190.1:0-6219 GCA_049662025.1 Paracoccaceae bacterium
GTCTTGGCCCCCGGCGTGTAATCAAGGTTGCACACCACCGCGGCATGCGGCCAGCCCAGCAGGCCAGCCAACGCCATGCCGGTGACCGCCGAGCCGAAATCGGCCGATTGCGCGCCGGTGAAGACCATGTCGGGCTTTTCGCGCTCCACCAGTCTGGCCAGAACCCGGGCGACCGCCACGCCATCGGCCTCGGCCAGCGCATCGTCCCAGACCCGGATGCCGCGGTCGGCCCCTTTGGCCAGCGCCGTGCGCAAGGCGTCATCGGCATCTTCGTCGCCGACGATGGCAATCACCACCTCGGCCGCGTCGCCCGCCGCCTCCTTGATCAGCATCGCTTCTTCGACCGAGAAGTGATCGAATTCGTTGAGATCCTTCTCGAAGAAATCCGCGTCAACGTCGCGACCGTCGTCGCGCATCTCGAACTCGTCATCGAGAAAGGCGACCTGCTTGACCGCCACCAGTATCTTCATCTCAGCTGCTCCATTCCTGTTCCTGTGTCGATGCGGCCCGCGCAACTGTCGGCGCCACGCGGGTGAAGGCGTCGGAGAGGCGCACATCCTTGCCGGGATTGCGCGTGATCTCCCGGGGCCGCGCGGCCGGGGTAGGTGGCGGCAGTAAACGGTGCCGTGCCCGGGGGTGTTTTCACCCTCTCCTTCCGGGCACGGCGGGATCGACGCGTTGACGACGCCTGCTTACATGCGCATGCGCTTCTTCTCTTTGTCATAGAACGGAAGGTCTTCGACCGTGACATCCACGGCATCCGCAGCATTGCCAAGTTTCAGCTTCGTCCCTTCGGCGATACCCGGCCGGATATGAACGAGCGCGAGCGACCTTCCAAGTCGGTGCGAGTATTCGGAACTGGTAACCGCCCCGACTTTCTCGCCGTTCAGAAAGAGATCCGTTCCCCCTTCGATGATGCCTTTGCTGGAGGTGCAGGAAATACCGGTCAGCTTGACCTTTTCCTTGCCTTCCTGCTTCAACACAGCCTCCCGGCCGAGGTAGGCGGGTTTCTTGCGGGAAATCGCCCAGCCCAGCCCCATCTCCCACGGCGTGACCTTGTCGTCCATGTCGAAGGGATAGAACAGCAGCCCGGCCTCCATTCGGCCCTTGTTCAGGCATGTGAACGAGCAAGGAACGACGCCATCCTTTTCGCCGGCCTTGAGAATGCCGTTCCAGACGGCAACTGCGTCCTTGCGATCGACAAAGATCTCATAGCCACGTTCGCCGGAATAGCCGGTGCGCGACACGATCGCCTTGTGACCGAACAACTCGGTTTGGACCAGTCCGAAGAAGTCCACTGCGGCCAGGTTCGCGGGGCTGTTCGCGTCGAGCAACTTCACTGCCTTGGGGCCCTGAAGCGACAGGGTGTGCAGTTCGTCGTCCTTCTCCAGTTTGACATTCTTGCCTTTCGCCGCGAGGGCGAGGCGCTCGTCACCGGCGCCGGTGCCGTAGACGAACAGATACTTGTCGTCTTCGATGCGGTAGATGATGACGTCGTCACAGATTGTGCCTTCGTCGGTCAGGATCGGGCAATAGGCCGCCTTGCCCTTGGTGACCTTGCTCATGTCGCGGGGGGAGACCATGTCGATCACTGCCGGAGCGTCCGGCCCCTTGACCCAGATCTTCTTGAGTCCGGTGAGGTCGAAAAGCCCGGCCGCTTCGCGCATGGCGTCGAGTTGGTTCTCGGCGGGGTTGGTATAGCTCCACGGCACTTCCATGTCGTTCCATGGTCCAAGCCCGGCGCCGAGGCCGATGTGAATGTCCTCGAGTGCGGATGTTCGTTTGGCCATTCCCCTGTCCTTTCAATAGTGTCTCGGGGTTGATCGCGCAAAGCCCGCGCGCGCCCCTTTGGTTGAACGTGAGTTTCGAACCGGTCCGCGATCGTGAACCCATCGCGGGCGGATGCCGTGGCGAGCAATCTTTACAATCCTCGCCACGGTGTTGATGCGGAGCGGCGACTATTGACGAACTGGCCGGGCTGCTGCCCGAACCATGGCCATCAAGCGCGATCCGGATCGCCCTTCAGGCCTACAGGCGCCATTCCAGATCCGGGTTCTCGCCCGGATTGTAGGGCGTTCCCCAGGCGCGCTGTTCACGCTTGAACGGCTTCTGGTGCTGCGGGCTTTCATCTTCGATCTCGCGCGCCAGCCGATGGCCGTCGAACGTGGAATCGGCTATCAGGCGAGGCGCTTCGGCGTCACCGATAACAAAGACGTTGTCGATGCCGTTCTTGGCCCATTCGTCCTTGCGCGCCTTCAGTTCGCGGAACAGGCTGTCCTCGGACCGACGGCCGGTGACGAGGATCACGGTATCGCAATCATGCCATTCGTGAGTCTTGTTGTCGGTCCGCGGTTTTTGCCCGGCGCCATTGAAGGTGCGCTTGTACCCGTCGCCGAAGATGTAGAACAGCTCGACCCGGCCCTTTTCGACGCGAGAGCATCCCATTTCACCAAGAACCTTGATGCCAAGTTCGTGGATCAGGCGATGCATGTTCGGCGCTTCAAGTGTGAAGTCCATGTAGGCCCCAAGAGCACAAATCGTTGCCACGGTCACCTCATGGCCCGCACGGGCGAGCTTCTCGGCAAGGCTCGGCGCCATGTAGTAGCCGTCGTAGTTGATGATCATCACCCGCTTGCCGATCTTCTTCTTGCCCTCGAAAACCTGCTCGGGGGTAAGGATATGGGGAAGCGACGCATCGGCACCGGGGATCGGCTCCTGCGTTTTGTGGTTAACACCGACCGGGCTCCATTTGGCGCCGGTTGCAATGATCACCCGTGCCGCGCCGTAGTTCAGGACGTCATCGGCAGTCATCCGCTTTTGGCCAAGCGCCAGCTGCGACCCCTTGTTCTTCTTCAGCAGTTTGTTGATCTGGACCTCACGGTAGTCGCGGTGATAGCCCCATTCGGCCAGGCCCGGCAGGGTCGCCACATCATTGACATAGCCACCGACCTTGTCGCGCTCATCGACGATGTGAACGGTGTAGCCACGTTCAAGCAAAACGCGCGCGCATTCCGAGCCGGCCGGCCCGGCCCCGACGATCAGAACGTCCTTGTCGGACTTTGCCGGTTCGAACTTCTCGGGATGCCAGCCGCGGCGATACTCTTCGCCGGCGGTCGCGTTCTGAGTGCAGATGAACGGCAGGCCGCCTATTTCCCAGCGTGAGATACAGACGTTGCAGCCGATGCAGGTCCGGATATCCTCGATCCGGCCTTCCTTGATCTTTGTGGGGATGAAGGGGTCGGCGATCGACGGGCGGGCCGCGCCGATGATGTCGACGATGCCGGAATTCACCACCTCCAGCATCTTCTCGGGATCATAATAGCGGCCAACACCAACAACAGGCTTTTTCGTTGCCTGCTTGATGTGGCGGATCCAGTCGTTCTCGTGTCCGATCGGGTAGAACCGCGACGGACCTGCGTCCTCGCCCCATTCGGCGAGGTCGCCGATCACGACGTTCCACATGTCAAGATAGGGCGATGCCATTTCGACGAACTTCAGCCCGTCTTCGCCAAGCTCCACGCCGGTTGGTCCATAAAGCGTGTCGACGGCGCAGCGGGTCACGATCGCCAGATCGTCACCCACGGCACGACGCAATTTCTCGAGAGTCTCGATCCAGAACCGGGCACGGTTCTCAAAGCTGCCGCCGTATTCGTCGGTGCGCTTGTTGTAGTAGGGGTTCAGCCACTGCATCGGTCCGTAGCCGTGCCCGCCGTAAAGATCGACGATGTCGAAGCCGGCGTCGCGGGCACGCAATGCTGCGTCCACGTAATGCTGTTGAAGACGCAGGATCTCGTCCTTGTCCGCAGCATGGGAGTAGGTGAATCCGGGGCAGCCCGCAACGGTTGCGAAATCCGAGTTGTACTGGCTAGGCCCGCGCGAGATGGTCCGCGTCTCAAGCCCCGGAGCGTGCGGCCCGCCATAGAAAAGCTCGCAGCCGGCCAAGGCGTCAAAGCTGTGCACGCGGTCAACCATGGCGCGCAGGTTGCGTACGTCGCCATCATCCCAGATGCGCGCGGTGATCCGCAGCGTGTCGTCGCATTCCGGATGAATCGAGCATTGTTCGGTATTGATGGCACCCCAGCCACCTTCGGCCTTGATGCCGCGGTGCGCCATCTGGAACCCTGGGCTGTTTGTGCCGGCACCAATGCAGTGCGGAACCTGATAAAACCGGTTCTTCAGGGTTTTCGAGCCAATTTTAATTGGGGTGAACAGTACGTCGTAAGCTGAGTTAGATTTAGCCATGATCATCGCTCTCCTTGTCAGTAAACCTGCGACTATCCGCATCATATTGGGAGTGAATCAGAACAAAGGAAATTGCCACTAAGCAACGACACGACCGTTCATGCTTTCAAACATGGACAGCTTATCATCAATACTGGCTAGTTTCCTCGAAACATCCATCCTTGGGGGATTGAGGCTGAACTTATCCCACCCGTCAAAGAAACCCCGCATGGAAGATTTGACCTTTCCGACCTCCCTTAACTTGACCCTAGGTACACCAAAATCAAGTTACAACGAAAAGATGGCCCTGCGGCACCTTGTCTCGGACGTCATCATATTCTTAATATTATCATTACGTTAACGTCCTTTCTTTTCTGCCAGGATCGCATCCCAAAGCGCTCGCCAGATAGAGGTGACTTCCTTTGACCGCTCCTGATTCGTATTTCCGAAATCCGTCTCATTTCCAGATACCGAAGATCACTCCAAGACCCATTCAGCGACATAAGTCGATCAAAAAAATCGGAATTGGCGCATGGATGCAGGCATCCACTCCGATTCCGACCGGTCGCCTTCCGCACCGCCGCTGCGGGCTATCGTTTGCGATTCAGGATCGCGTATTGCGCCCCTGAATCTCCGACGATCTTGTCGCGACCCTGGCGGGGCCACGTTCTTTCCCATTCCCCGTCCCCAGCAGCTGATTTGGAGACCGGGTTGTCACTAGACAGTGCGAAGTGTTCTGCCCATGTCCTTTTTCCCCTTGAGGGTAACAAATGGCCAGATTCCCGCACCGCCTTATGAGCCGCCCATGTTTCATAAAAGTCAACAAATTTTCACGTAGCGGGCTTGGGACGGCAGAAATATGCGAAAAGCGCCGGCTCCGGAGCAAAGATCGAGGCGGCATGGCTCTGGCCCCGGATGCTGTCCGGAGAAGCAGACGGGGCGCCTGATGCAACCGACCGTCCTTCGAAAACCTGGCAGCTTTCAACGAGATCATCACGCCACTCTCAATCGGAAGCCACCTTCCGGGAAATACCCGCGCTGTCGCCCGGCGGGCGCCGCCGGTTGAACCTTGCGATTGAACCAAGTGCGTCCAACGCTCCAGCGGATAGGATTATCGCCGTTCCGACCAGCTTCTCGCCGCCATAAGGCTCGCCGGCCCACAACGACGCGCTGACTGAGGCTGCAATCACTTCGAACATCAACAGAAGCGACACCCGACCCGGATCAAGGCGCTGTGCACCCCAGACCATCGCCCAGGTGATCGGGACGAGGATGAAGATGACCGCGGCCGTGGCGAAGGGCGCCACCGCTAGCAGTTTGTCGGCGCCGGGTACGGGAAAAACCGGATTGACCACTGCGAAGAGGCCCGCGAATCCTGCGCCGAAAACGAAACTCAGCCAGGTCTTCTCTATCTCGTAGTTTCCCTCGACTTTGTGGGCGAAGGTCGCACCGACCGCGAAGGTGATGCCAGAGACCAGCCCCATCCACTCGCCCAGCCCATGCGGCATGGGTACACCTGCCCTAAAGTCGAGGATGACCGCAGCCCCCGCGAATCCCAGCAGGATCACCGCCAGCCGCAGCAAGCTGAACCGCGCGCCGAGTACCAGAATCGACAGTATTGATCCCCAGACGGGTGCCAAATAGAACAACAGCGTGACGCGAACGACATCGCCGGAGATCAGCCCATGCTGGTAGGTTGCGAACATGGCGCCGAAGAAGAGGCCAGTGCCCCAGACCATCGCTCCCGCCCGCACCATGCGCCCGGCTCGGTGCGCAACGAGCGGCGCGAGGCAGACCGCTGCGATGCAGAGCACCACGACACTTGCCCAGTCGCCGCGAAATCCGAACGCATCGATCGTCCGCAGCGGAATCCACCAGCAGCCCCAGGCGGCCGCCGAGACGACCACGACCGCCGACGCATGCAGGGTCGACGCCGGACCGGTCATCCGGAGCGCAGTCATGGTTCACCGTCGCTGGCGTTCGCGGTGCAGAACAGGC
>JBATAV010000191.1:0-3741 GCA_049662025.1 Paracoccaceae bacterium
CCTCGATCTACACCTTTCAGTGCCGCCGCCTGCGCAGCTTCGTGCAGGGTCAGGTGATCTTTGCTGGTGACAGCGCGCATGTCGTTTCGCCCTTTGACGCGCGCGGCGGCAACAGCGGCTTGCAGGATGTCGACGCGCTGGGCTGGCGGCTGGCGGCAGTGATCAAGGGTTCTGCGCCGCGTACGGCCCTTGCGGCCCATGACCGCGACCGGTGCTTTGGCGCGGACGAGAACCTGATGAATTCGTCCCGTTCGACCCGCTTCATGTCTCCGGCCGATGGGGTGGAGCGGTTGTTCCGCGATGCCGTTCTGCATCTGGCCGGGCGGGCCGGATCGGTGGCGCCGGATGCGCCTTTGGGCTGGGGATGGATGAGTGATGCGCTGGGTGGAGGAGAGTTCATGCTTCTCGCCTTGGGGTGTGAGGCCCCGCAAATACCGGAACTCGCCACCATGACCACAGAGGTAAATGACCTGATCCGGCAGCGTTATCTGGGCGAGGCGAATCATGCGCTGTATCTGATCCGGCCTGACCAGATCATCGGCGCGCGCTGGGTCGATGCCACCGCCGACGACATCACTGCGGCCCTTGTCGCTGCATGGGAGGGTCGGACATGAGCCTGCTGATCACAACGCCGAACATCCCCGATACGGACGGCTTCTATGCCAGCCAGCCTGCCGCGCATCGGGGGCTGACCGAGGCGGAAAGCCACGCGATGAACGCAAGGTTGGTGCTGGTGCTGGCAAACCACATTGGCGACCGTGCGGTGCTGGAGCAGGCCTTGGCACTGGCACGGGATGGGGCGGCTTAGCCGGGGTGCAGCCCGACCCGGCCCCGCACAGTCAAATGGAACACCTCTCGGCCCTCGATGACGATGGCCGATAGCGGGCCGCCATAGGCCGCGCTGCTGTCGATATTCACCCGGTTTCCGTAATGAGTTGGTGCGTCGATGGCAGTGTGGCCATGCACGACCAACGGGCCGAAGCTGACGGCTTCAATCAGGAACGGGCCACGGATCCAGACCAGATCGGTCTCAGTCTGATCTTCGATGGCGATGCCGGGGCGGATGCCGGCGTGAACGAACAGCACCTCGCCGATCTGGTGCCAAGCGGGGCGGGCGTGCAGGAAATCCCGGTGTGCCTGCGGCACGGCCGCCACGGCATCACGATGCACCGGCTCCACCGGCCGGTCGCCTGCCGCGCGCACGCCGTAGGAGGCCAGCGTCTCGGCCCCGCCGAGACGCGGATGCAGCCAGGAAAGGTCAGATCGAAGACCCGGCTCGGGGTCATGGGGATCATCGAGAAAGCGGCTGAACATGCGGTCGTGATTGCCTTTCAGCACCACCCAGTCGCATCCTTCGGCAATGCCGCGCATCAGATGGTCAATCACACCACGGCTGTCGGGGCCACGGTCGACCAGATCGCCGACATGCACCACCGGGGCGGGGCCATGGCGGGCCATGTCATCAGCGATCAGATCGTGGACGTGGCGCAAAAGGCCGATATGACCGTGAATGTCGCCGATGGCATAAGCGCGCATGAGGGGGGCCTTTCAGAGGTGGATACCCCGGGGGCGCTGTCCCCGGACCTCCGGGATATTTGCGGACAGATGAAAGGGCAAGTCGAATGGAGCCCGGTTTCAGGCCGGCGCAGGGCTTTCCTCCGCATCGGGCAGGAAAGCGTAGGAATGGGTGTTGATGTCGCCGCTCCATCGCCAGACGGCAACGAAGCCTTCGGCCTCGGTGCGGAAGGCATGCGGCATCCGCGACGGGTGGTGGATCATCTCGCCCGCCCCGCGCCAGCGGCGGTCTTGCCCGGCGGTCCAGAGGGCGCGGCCCGCGATGAGCGCGTAGGTTTCGTCGGCGTCGTGGTTGTGCAGCGGGTAGTAGGCACCGGGGCGCATGTAGACCAAGCCGAGGCGGAAGGCGGGGTGGTTGATCGGGCCGTCCGGGTCGAGCAGGGTGGATACGGCGATCACCGCCGCGGCGCCGGGCGTCATGTTCGACGCAACCGGATTGGCGCCCCAGGGGATCTGGTCCATCGCGGCCAGAACGGCCACGGCAACGGAGTTGGTGGCCTGCGACAGGCAGGACCGGATGTCACCATCAAGGGCGCAAGGGGCCGGTCTGCCACCCTGCCCTTGCCCGCAGGCCGCCCGCAGCGCAGCTGCGGTTTCCCGCGCTTCGGCCCGAGGTTCGGTCTCGTAGAGGGTGGCTATCTCCTGAAGCACACGATCAAATGGCTGGGTCATGGGTGCGGCCTCCGGCAACGGGTTGCACCGCAGACTAGGCCCGGTTTGCGGCGCGAGGTGGTCTGGAACGGCACGGCGGTGCGCTGTCTGCGACAGGATTGGCCCCGAAGTCACCTTGGCCATGACGTCACCTTGGCAGGGGGCCGACCACATCGGTGCGACCGGCCCCATTCGGCAACCCGATCAGGCGCCTTCGAAGACCAGCGGCTTGACCTGGTTGAACATGCCGGTGGATTCCAGAGTGTGCACTACCTTGGGGTCGATCGCCTGATCCAGATACAGAAGTGCTATTGCATCCTGTCCTACCCCCGACCGACCGAGGGTGAAATTGGCGATGTTGACGCCGTTCTTGCCCATGGTCATGCCCAGAAGACCGATGATCCCCGGCACATCGTCGTTGGTGGTGTAGAGCATGTGCTCACCTACTTCGGCGTCGATGTTGATGCCCTTGATCTGGATGAACCGCGGCTTGCCATCGGAAAAGCAGGTGCCTGCGATGGAACGTTCGCGCTGCTCGGTGACCATTGTCACCTTGACATAGGCGTCGAAGACACCGGTCTTGTCTTGCCGGGTGGTCGAGATCTGGATGCCCTTGTCCTTGGCCACCACCGGGGCCGAGACCAGGTTCACATCCGGGTTCTGTGCGCGCAAGACGCCCGCGATGACCGATTGGTTCAGCGCGGCAACGTTCATTTCGGCAACCTTGCCGTCGTAAAGGATGTTGATCGCCTTGATCGGCTCTTCCGTCATCTGGCCGATGAAGGCGCCCAGATGGCTGGCCAGCTTGACCCATGGCCCCATCACGGCGGCCTCTTCGGCGCTGACATTGGGCATGTTCAGCGCGTTCTGCACCGCGCCGGTCAGCAGATAATCCGACATCTGCTCGGCCACCTGCAGGGCGACATTTTCCTGCGCTTCGGTGGTCGCAGCCCCCAGATGCGGGGTGCAGACGACGTTGGCGTGATTGAAAAGCGGGTTGTCGGTGGCAGGCTCCACCTCGAACACATCAAGTGCTGCCCCGGCCACATGGCCCGCATCCAGCGCGTCGCGCAGGGCGGCCTCGTCGATCAGACCGCCGCGGGCGCAGTTGATGATGCGCACCCCCTTTTTGGTCTTGGCCAGATTGTCACGGCCCAGGATGTTGCGGGTCTTGTCCGTCAAGGGCACATGCAGGGTGATGAAATCGGCCCGCGCCAGCAACTCATCCAGGTCCACCTTGGTGACGCCCATCTGTTTGGCACGCTCATCGCTGAGGAAGGGGTCATAGGCCACCACCTTCATGTGCAGCCCCACCGCGCGGTCACAGACAATTCCGCCGATATTGCCCGCGCCGATCACACCAAGGGTCTTGTTGAACAACTCCACCCCCATGAACTTCGACTTCTCCCATTTACCGGCATGGGTGCTTGCATTGGCCTCGGGCAGTTGACGCGCCACCGCAAACATCAGGGCGATGGCATGTTCCGCCGTGGTAATGGAATTGCCGAAGGGCGT
>JBATAV010000192.1:0-2265 GCA_049662025.1 Paracoccaceae bacterium
CGCGCCTTGATGTCGCCCGCCGGGATACGCAAGGCGACCGAGCGGTTGTTGACCCCCCAGGTCGGGCTGACCGGGGCGTAGGACTGGCTGGCAAAGCGGCGCCAGGAATTGGCGTGCGGCGCAAACACCAGCATCGATTCCGCCATCGTCTCTTTCAACCCGCCAAGGGCGTGCAGGATGGTGGGGTTCCACTTGCCCTCTTCGGCCTCGACAAAGACGTTCTTGCCGGTGCCGTCCAGCATCGACACATGGAAATGCATGCCCGATCCGGCGTAATCCTCGTTCGGCTTGGCCATGAAACAGGCCGTCACCCCATGCGCCCGCGCCTGCGCCCGCACGATCCGTTTCAGCCGCATCAGATCATCGGCGGCCTGCATCACGTCGGTGCGGTAGTTCAGCGTCAGCTCGTACTGGCCCGGCGCATATTCCGAAATCAGCGTCTCGGCGGTGATGCCGGCCAGCTTGGCGCCGGCGTAAACATCTGAAAACAAAGGCAGCATGCCATGCAGGTGGTCCACCGAGTACACCTCGGTCTTGGAGCTTTTGCGGCCGTCCAGCACGTCGCGGGCGGGCTGCATCTTGCCGTCGGGGCCGCGCTCGGGGTCCAAGAGGAAGAACTCCAGCTCGAACGCCCCCGCCGGGTGCAGGCCCTGCGCCGCCAGCGCATCGACCTGCCGTTGCAGGGCGTGGCGCGGGTCCGATGTCATCGGCGCGCCGTCCAGCATGTACATCGACATGAACACCTCGCCGCGCGGCGGGTTGGTGTTGTGCAAGGGCACCAGCGTGCCCGGTATCGGCCAGGCCCGCAGATCGCCATCGCCCTGATCCCAGATCAGCCCGGTTTCATGCACATCCTCGCCGCAGATATCCAGACCCAGGATCGAGATCGGCAGATGCCGCCCGGATTTGTAGAAGCTCAGCAATTCGTGCCGCCGGATGATCTTGCCGCGCCCGATGCCATTGGCGTCGTGCAGCATGATGTCGAAGGCCTCGATCTCGGGGTGGGTCGCCAGAAAGGCCTCGGCCTCGGCCAGGGTGGAACCAGAGGGGCTGATGGTGGATATGGGCGTCACTTCAGGGGGCTTTCGGAAAAAGGTCGGAAAGGATTTCGTCAAAGCTGGCGACCAGCCGGTCGATCTGGCGTTTCTTGGTGGCGGGGCTGACCAGCATCATGTTGTGGAAGGGCGCGATCAGGCTGCCGCGGTTCAAAAGGCCGACATGGATCGCGGCCTCCAGTGCCGGTTGATGCGCACCCGCCGCCTCGGCACCGGTCTTCAACGGGCCGGGGGCGCAGATGAATTCCACTCGCGCGCCGACCCGCACCACATGCCAGGGCGCGCCGTGGCGGGCAATCACGGCATGCAGCCCGTGGCTCAGCCGTTCGGCCCCCTGGCGCATGTGCAGGTAATTGGCTTCGGTCATCACCTTGGACAGCGTGGCGACCAGACAGACGAATTGCATCGGGTTGGCCGACAGCGTGGTGCCCATCCCGGAATGGCCCGAGGCACGGCCCGCATTTACCTCGTCATACCGCTTCGCGACCTCGTCGGTCATCCCCCAGACCGCCGTCGGCATCCCCCCCGCCACGCATTTGCCGACCACGAACATGTCGGGGCTCAGCGAATGGATGCGGGTATAGCCGCCAAGGCCCGAGGATATCGTGTGGGTCTCGTCGATGATCAGCAGTGCGCCATAATGCCGCGACAACTGCCGCAAGCCATCGTGAAAGCCCGCCTGGGGCAGCACCATGCTGCAGTTGGTCATCACCGGCTCGGTCAGAATCGCCGCAATCTCGCCGGTCTTCAGCGCGGCTTCGACAGCATCAAGGTCGTTGAACTCCACGCAGGTGGCGCTGGCCGACAGGTCGGCGAACTGGCCCAGCAGGCCGGGGCGGGTGATGGTGCGGCCCTTGTCGTCCAGCGTGACCATCGTCTCGTCCACGGTGCCATGGTAGCAGCCGTTGAAAACCAGCACCTTGGGCCGCCCGGTCACCGCCCGCGCCACCCGCAGGGCAAAGCGGTTGGCATCGGTGGCGGTGGTGGCGATCTGCCAGCGAAAGGCGCCGAACCGCTTGGTCAGCAAGCGCCCGGCTTCCAGCGCCGCCTCAGTGGGCAGCATGTAGGTCAGCCCGTGGCGGGCCTGGGCGCGGATGGCCTTGGCGACCGGCGGCGGCGAATGGCCGAACATGCTGCCGGTATCGCCCAGACAGAAATCGTCGATGCCAAAGCCGTCGATATCGCGGATCCGCGCGCCTTCCGCATCGGC
>JBATAV010000193.1:0-5732 GCA_049662025.1 Paracoccaceae bacterium
ACCGGGGCGCGGAACTGCATCGCGGTGCCCATTTCCTGCATGTTCATCAGCCAGCTGGCCTCGCCGGCCACGTTGATCACCAAGGCCTCCGGATGCGCGATCTGCACACCGATACTTGCCGGCAACCCGTATCCCATGGTGCCGAGGCCGCCAGAGGTCATCCAGCGGTTCGGTTCCTCGAACCCCAGATACTGCGCCGCCCACATCTGGTGCTGGCCGACCTCGGTGGTGATGTAGCGGTCCATGCCCTTGGTCAGCGCTTCCAGCCGCTCAAGCGCGTATTGCGGCTTGATGGTCTTTTCGCTGCCATCATAGGCCAGGCAGTCGACCTTCCGCCATTCGGCGATCTGCTTCCACCACTTGGCCAGGCCTTCCTTGTTGACCTTGCGGCCGCGGGCCTTCCACAGCCGCAGCAGGTCTTCCAGCACATGGCCGACATCGCCGATGATCGGCACATCGACCCGGATCACCTTGTTCACCGATGAGGGGTCGATGTCGATATGCACCTTTTTCGACTTCGGGCTGAAATCGCTGATCCGGCCGGTGATGCGGTCGTCGAAACGGGCGCCGATGTTGATCATCAGGTCGCAGCCGTGCATCGCCAGATTGGCCTCATAAAGGCCATGCATGCCCAGCATGCCCAGCCAATGCTTGCCGGATGCGGGGTAGGCGCCCAGGCCCATCAGCGTCGAGGTGATCGGAAAGCCGGTTGCCTCGACCAGTTCGCGCAAGAGCTGGCTGGCGGCGCGGCCAGAGTTGATGACGCCGCCACCGGTGTAGAACACCGGGCGCTCGGCGGTCTCCAGCATCTCGACCAGTCGGGTGATCTGGTCGATGTCGCCCTTGACGCGCGGGGCGTAGTGGCTGGGCTTGACCTTTTCCTTTGGCGTGTAGTCGGCGCTGGCAAATTGCACGTCTTTCGGGATGTCGACCAGCACAGGGCCGGGGCGGCCGGCGGTGGCGACGTGAAAGGCGGTGTGGATGGTCTCGGACAGTCGGGCGGGGTCTTTCACCAGCCAGTTCATCTTGGTGCAGGGGCGGGTGATGCCGACGGTATCCGCCTCCTGGAAGCCATCGGTGCCGATCATGAAGGTGGGGACCTGGCCGGTCAGCACGATGATCGGGATCGAATCCATCAAGGCATCGGTCAGCCCGGTGACGGCGTTGGTGGCGCCGGGGCCGGATGTCACCAGCGCCACGCCCGGTTTGCCGGTCGAGCGCGCATAGCCTTCGGCCATGTGGATGGCGCCCTGTTCGTGGCGCACAAGGATGTGGCGGATGTCGTTTTGCAGGAAAATCTCGTCATAGATCGGCAGCACGGCGCCGCCGGGGTAGCCGAACACCACCTCGACCCCCTGATCCTTCAGGGCCTGAACCACCATCTTCGCGCCGGTCATCTGACGTGTCATCGCCGTATCCTTAAGCCGTTCTTCGTCAACAAGGCCGTTGGGCCAACAAAAAGCCCCCGGGGAAACCGAGGGCGCATGGGAACCTGTTCTGGGTCAACCGTTACCGGCCCATGCGCCAAACGCCCCCAAGTACGAGAATTTGCAGCATCGCTGCCCCCTCTGGCCTTACTGCGGCGGACATTATGGTGGGGTTTTGGGGGCGTCAACCGCAAAAGCGCATCTAAAATGTCGCAGGGGGTTTGAAAATTGAATTATTGTTACGGTTCTGCGACATCAGACGCAACTTTCGTAAAAAGGAGACCTTCGGATTGCCTGCCGAGTCGCCGCCCGTCAGGCCATCAGCAGCACAAAGGCGGCATAGCCGGCCAAAAGGCCCGCCCCGGCCAGGCGCGGCAGGCCCTTCAATGCAAAGGACAGTGCCACCAGCGCGACCGAGGCGCCGGCAACCCACAGCATGTCGTGGGAGGAAAAGCGGGGGTCTGCCGGAATCGGGGTGATCACCGCAGTGGTGCCCAGAATGCCGAAAAGGTTGAAGATGTTTGACCCCACCACATTGCCCACCGCGATGTCGGTCTGCCGCCGGATGGTGGCGATGATCGAGGTGGCCAGTTCAGGCAGTGACGTGCCGACGGCGACGATGGTCAGGCCGATCACCGCCTCGGACAGGCCGAAGGCGCGGGCGATCTTGGTGGCGCTGTCCACCAGGTAGTGCGCGCCGATCACCAGCAGCACCAACCCGGCCAGGGTCAGCCCCCAGGCCTGCCATTGCGGCATCGGGTGGGGTTCGAACAGCGGTTCGGATTTGCCGGTCAAGAGGGCGGTGCCGATGAAGGCAACAAGGCCCGCCAGCAAGAGCACGCCATCCAGCCGGCTGACGATACCGCCCGAAAGCATCCACCAGACCAGCGCGGTGGCGGCCAGCATGAAGGCGAAGTCGCGCCGGAGCCGGGAGGGGGTGATTGCCAACGGCGCCATTGCCGCAGCGACGCCCAGGATCAGCAGGATGTTGGAGACGTTCGAGCCCAGCACATTGCCGATGGCGATGGCGGGTTGCCCGGCAAGCGCGGCCTGCACCGAGACCAGAAGTTCCGGCGCCGAGGTGCCGAAGCCGACAACGGTAAGCCCGATCACCATGGGCGACAGCCGGAAGGCCCGGGCGATGGCCGAGGCGCCGCGCACCAGAAACTCGCCACCGAAAAACAGGGCGACGAGGCCCAGCACAAAGAAAAGATAGGTCATGTTGCCCGATTTGTTGCCCTGCCGTGACCGTAACATCGGGTGCGGGCGGAGATTTGCAAGCATCTTGCCGAAGAAATCCGCGGCGGCGGTGGCCTGGTAAGAAAAGCTTACCAAAATGCGCCAATCCGGCAAGAAAACGGTTTTCAACCGTGGATGTGCCCGTTAGGGTCAAGGGCGTAACCGGACCCGCGGGACGCGCGGGCCAGACAGTGGAGGAGAATTCATGGATCGTCGTTCCTTTCTGACCAAGGCCACCGTCGGCGGCGTGGCTGCTGCCGGAGCCTCGGCGCTGGCGGCACCTGCCATCGCGCAGGAAATGCCGACCGTCACCTGGCGGGTGACCTCGTCTTTCCCGAAGTCGCTGGACACCATCTTCGGTGCCGCCGAAACAATGTCGAAATATGTCTCGGACGCGACCGATGGCAAGTTCACGCTGCAGGTCTTCCCGGCGGGAGAGCTGGTGCCGGGCCTTGAGGCGGCCGATGCGGTGTCGAACGGCACGGTCGAGGCCTGCCACACCGCCAGCTACTATTTCTGGGGCAAGGATCCGACCTATGCGCTGGGCACCACGGTTCCCTTCGGCCTGAACTATCGTCAGATGAACGCCTGGTACTACTACGGCGGCGGCATCGACATGATGAACGAGTTCTATGCCACGCAGAACCTGATCGCCTTCCCCTGCGGCAATACCGGCGTGCAGATGGGCGGCTGGTACCGCAAGGAGATCAACAGCCTGGCCGACCTGCAGGGCCTGAAGATGCGGATCGGCGGCTTTGCCGGCAAGATCATCGAGAAGATCGGCGTGGTGCCGCAGCAGATTGCGGGCGGCGACATCTATCCCAGCCTGGAAAAGGGCACCATCGACGCCGCCGAATGGGTTGGCCCCTATGACGACGAAAAGCTGGGGTTCTACAAGGTGGCGCCCTATTACTACTATCCCGGCTGGTGGGAAGGTGGCCCGACGCTGTCGACCATGATGAACCTGGCCAAATGGGGCGAACTGACGCCGGCCTATCAGGCGATTCTGAAATCGGCCTGCGAGGCGGCAAACTCGAACATGATGGCGTCCTATGACTGGAAGAACCCGACCGCGCTGAAATCGCTGGTGGCGAACGGGGCGCAGCTGCGGCCCTTCCCGCAAGACGTGCTGTCGGCGGCCTTTGATGCCGCCAATGCGGTCTATGCCGAGGTTGGTGCCACCAATGCGACCTTCAAGAAGATCAAGGACAGCCAGGATGCGTTCAAGCGCGATGCCTATCTTTGGGCGCAGATCGCCGAATACAACTATGACGTCTTCATGATGAGCCAGCAGCAGGCCGGCAAGCTGTAGAACGGCCTTTCAAGGCACAAGACGGCCCCGGAGCGATCCGGGGCCTTTTGCATTTCCCCCAGGCCTTGGGTCGGTGGAGGCGGTGGCGCCTCCGGCGGGAGTATTTGGAAAGGCGCAATGGGCAAGGCGTTCCGTCCTGGCGAAGGCAGGTGCCGAGGGGAAAGGAAAGGCCCGGCCGCGCTGAGAGGCGGGCCTGGGTCTTTTGCGGGGGATCGGGCGCGAGGGCGCAAGCGTCAGGGGGTGACGACCGGGGCCCCCAACGGTGGCAGGCCTTGCACGGGGGGCAGGGTGACGCCATCGGAGGGCGGCGTTTCGGTGCCGCCGAGGTTGGGCGCGCCGAGGTTGGGCAGGCCGAGGTTGGGCACGCCGGGCAGGCCACCGGGGGCGAGAGGGGTCAGCGCCGGAATCGTGATCTCGACCGTCGAGGGGTCCACGACCGTGCCCTTGTAGTGCATCACCATGCCCGGAAAGGCGATGGTGACGGCGATCATCGCCATCTGGATCACCACGAAGGGCACCGCCCCCCAGTAGATCTGCCCGGTGGTGATGCCGTCTATCCGCTCTCCGCTGACCTTGTCGGTATAGGGTGATTTGGGCGCGACCGAGCGCAGGAAAAACAGCGCAAAACCGAAGGGCGGGTGCATGAACGAGGTCTGCATGTTGACCGCCAGGATCACCCCGAACCAGATCAGGTCGATCCCCAGCGCCTGCGCCGGTGCCACCAGCAAGGGCACGATGATGAAGGCGAGTTCGAAGAAGTCGAGAAAGAAGGCCAGCAGGAACACCAGGATCGAGACGATGATCAGAAAGCCGGTCTGCCCGCCGGGAAGGCCGGTCAGCAGATGCTCGACCCAGATGTGGCCATTGACTCCGTAGAAGGTCAGCGAGAACACCCGTGCGCCGACAAGGATGAACATGACGAAAGCCGAAAGCCGGGTGGTCGAGGCCAGCGCCTGGCTGATCACCGGATAGGTGAAGCGGCCCTTCATCGCCGCCAGCCCCATGGCGCCGACGGCCCCCATCGCGCCGCCTTCGGTGGGCGTGGCGATGCCCAGGAAGATGGTGCCGAGGACCAGGAAGATCAGCGCCAAGGGCGGGATCAGCACGATGATCACCTGGCGGGCGAGGTTGGACAGCATGTTCAGCTTCAGCGCCTTGTCCAGCACCGCCCAGAGGTAGATCACCGCGATGCCGACCGTGGCGCCAAGGATATCGGCATTGGCGCCTTGCGTGGGATACAAGAGCACATGCGCGCCATAGCCAAGGGCGATGCAAAGCGCGATGGCGACCAGAAGCGAGGTGACGCCATGGCCCAGGGTACGTGCCTCTTTCGGCAGGGCGGGCATCCAGGAGGGCTTGAAGATCGAGACGGCGAAGACATAGCCGAGGTAAAGCGAGGTCAGCACCAGGCCGGGGATCATCGCGCCCTTGTACATGTCGCCGACCGAGCGGCCGAGTTGATCGGCAAGCACGATCAGCACCAGCGACGGCGGGATGATCTGCGCCAGGGTGCCCGAAGCGGCGATGACGCCCGAGGCGACGCGGCGGTCATAGCCGTAGCGCAGCATGATCGGCAGCGAGATCAGGCCCATCGCGATCACCGAGGCCGCGACCACGCCGGTGGTGGCGGCCAGCAGCGCGCCGACGATGACGACGGCATAGGCCAGCCCGCCACGCACCGGGCCGAACAACTGGCCCACGGTATCGAGCAGGTCTTCGGCCATGCCCGACCGTTCCAGCACGATCCCCATGAA
>JBATAV010000194.1:0-8259 GCA_049662025.1 Paracoccaceae bacterium
ATCCAGGCCGGCGGCGTGGTGCTTTGCGCGCTTTTGCTGCTGGCCATCGCACTGGACGCCCATGCCCTGAAGGCCGAGGCCCGTGCCGATACCGTGCTGCGCCACCTTGCCCTTGGCCCGCTGACCGACGCCCGCGCCTTCCTGACCGAGATTCAAGGCCGTGCCGGGGTTGAAGAGGCCGCTATTCTGACCCCCGCCGCCCTGGGTGATTTCGACCTCGCGCGGCTGGCCCGCGTCTTTGCCGACGACCCGCTGCGCAGCGCCGCCCGCAGCGGCAACCTGCCGCCCGAAGACCGCGAACAGCTGGATTGGCTGTTTGCCCGCTTCGAGGCAAGCCATGCGATGCTGATCCGCCCCGAGCCGCTGACCATTCTGGTCCTGAACCGTCCCGCCGTGGGCGGCGCGGAACTGGCAGAACTGGAATTGCGGGCGCTGCAACGGATGGCGGCACTTGTTTCCGCAAGGTCTTGATTCCGGGCATCCTTGCGCACAAGGTGGGCATCCCGAACCGCAAGGCCGCTTGGACCGCACGCCGATGACAGCCCCGCGCAGCCGCATCCAGCAAAAGAACCGCGAGGCGATCCTTGACGCCGCGCTGGAGGTGTTTTCGGCGCATGGCTTCCGTGGCGCCACGCTGGACCAGATTGCCGAAGGTGCCGGGCTGTCGAAGCCGAACCTGCTGTATTACTTCCCCTCGAAAGAGGCGGTGCACCGGGCCTTGCTGACCGGCCTGCTGGACACCTGGCTTGATCCCCTGAAGGCAATGAACCCCAAGGGCGATCCGGTCGAAGAGGTGCTTGGCTATGTCCGCCGCAAGCTGGACCTGTCCCGCGACTATCCCCGCGAAAGCCGGCTGTTCGCGGGCGAGATCATTCAGGGCGCACCGCGCCTGCGCGAGGTGATCGAGGGCGATCTGCGCCGGTTGGTGGCCGAGAAATCCGCCGTCCTGTCGGCCTGGATGGACGCAGGCCGAATTGCGCGGGTGGATCCGGTGCACCTGATCTTCTCGATCTGGTCGCTGACCCAGCACTACGCCGATTTCGACGCCCAGGTCCGCATGGTGCTTGGGCCGGGGCATGACCCCTATGCCGAGGCCGGGGGGTTCCTGGACACGCTGTTCCGGCGGCTGCTGACGCCGGGGCGCTGAGCGGCGGATTTGGTTCAAATCCTGCGGGCATTCCTGGCGAAGCCGAGGCCGGAATCGGCTATGATCCGAAGCGTGGGGGCACCTTGACCAGGGTGACGGACATGGGACCAGTCTCATCTGCCGTCCGGTCGTCGGTGCAGACGTTGGGAACATCGCCGCAGCCTTCGGCCGGCATACAAGACGGCGGCTCTGCCGCCAGAAACGGCGCCCGCGTGGAACGCGCGGTGACGCCTCAGACCAAGCAGGCGGTGGCCCCGGCCACCGGCGCTGCCCGCAGTGACGCGACCGGTTCGCGCCCTGCGGAAGAGCCGTGCTTTGCGGTGGAATCCGCCAAGGCGCGGGCTCAGGCGGCGCAGCGGGCCTATATGATGGCCTCGCTGGCGGCGGGTCTGAATCCGTTGAACGATCGGCTTCGCTGAACGGCGGGCAGAGTGGCGTCCCGACTCGGGACGCCTGCAAAATGGGCGTGATATCAAGGGGTACGCAAGAGCGTTAACCCGTTGGTAAGGGTTTTGAAGGCGGCGAGAGGGTGTGCCTCGTGCCGCCTGAGGGCTGTTTGCCGGGCGGGTGGGGCTTGCGCGCGGCGGGGTGAACCCCGGCCTACTCGGCTGCTTTCACCGCCATCGGGTTGTTGGGATGCGTCGTCCAGTTGGCGTAATCGCCGACCTTCAGGCCGGTGCGCGGGTCGACGGCGCCCCTGGCCATTGGCACCATGGTGATGCAATCCTCGACCGGGCAGACGTTGACGCAGAGGTTGCAGGCGACGCATTCCTCGTCCTTCACCGTAAAGACCCGATCCGCCGACATCGCGATGGCCTGGTGGCTGGTGTCTTCACAGGCGGCATAGCAGCGACCACATTTGATGCAGGCGTCCTGGTCGATCAGCGCCTTGGCGACATAGTTCAGGTTCAGGAACTGCCAGTCGGTCACGTTCGGCGTGGCCCGCCCGACCAGATCGGCCAGCGCCATGTCCCTATCGTCAAGGTATTGCGACAGGCCCGAGATCATCTCTTGCACCACCTTGAAGCCATAAGTCATCGCCGCCGTGCAGACCTGCACATTGCCAGCACCCAGGGCCAGAAACTCGGCCGCATCGCGCCAGGTGGTGACGCCACCGATGCCGGAAATCGGCAGGCCGCGCGTCTCGGCACCCCGCGCAATCTCGGCCACCATGTTCAACGCGATGGGCTTGACCGCCGGGCCGCAATAGCCGCCGTGGGTGCCCTTGCCGTCGATCATCGGCTCGGGCGAGAACGACTCCAGGTTCACCGCGGTGATCGAGTTGATGGTGTTGATCAGCGATACCGCATCCGCCCCGCCACGCTTTGCCGCCTCGGCCGGTTTGCGGATGTCGGAAATGTTGGGCGTCAGCTTGACAATGCAGGGCATCCGGCTGTGCTTTTTCACCCAGCGGGTGACCATCTCGATATATTCCGGCACCTGGCCCACGGCGCTTCCCATGCCGCGCTCGGCCATGCCATGCGGGCAGCCGAAGTTCAGCTCGACCCCATCGGCGCCGGTATCCTCGATACGGGCCAGGATGTCCTTCCACGACTCTTCGTCGCAAGGCACCATCAGGCTGATGACCAGGGCGCGGTCCTTCCAGGCGCGCTTCACCCGCTTGATCTCGTCAAGGTTGATCTGCAACGGGCGGTCGGTGATCAATTCGATGTTGTTCAGGCCCAGAAGGCGGCGGTCGGCGCCCCAGATCGCGCCGTAGCGCGGGCCGTTGACGTTGACGACGGGCGGGCCTTCGGACCCCAGCGTTTTCCAGACCACCCCGCCCCAGCCTGCTTCGAACGCCCGGACGACGTTGTATTCCTTGTCGGTCGGTGGCGCCGAGGCCAGCCAGAACGGGTTCGGGGACTTGATGCCGACGAAATTGGACGAGAGGTCAGCCATTTGGGGCCTCCATGCGGGACAGGGCGGAATACAGGGGTGCAGGGCGGGGTTTGACCCCACCGCTGGCGGTCGGGTGGGTGTCAAACCCACCGTTGGCACTAGGGCGGGGTTTAACCCCACCGGGCCGGGCCGTCAGAACAGATGCGCCCAGAGCCAGCCGACGATATCGCCGCCGAACTGGCCCAGTTTCGGGATCAGCCAGGCCCAGGCGACCGAGCCGAGGGTGTTCCAGAACATGAACCGCGCCAGGGTCATGCGCGACATGCCCGCCATCAGGAACACCACCGGCCGCAGGAAGGTCAGGAAATGCCCGATCGTCACCGTCACGGGGCCGTATTTCACAAAGGCGGCACGGGATTTTTCCACCATCTCGGGGTGATCGCGCAGGGGGCGCATCCGCAGCATGGCATCGCCATAGCGCAGGCCCAGCCAGTAGCTGATGGTCGAGCCGATGACCGAGCCGACGGCGGCGGCAATCCACAGCGGCGTGAAGTTGATGTTTTCCGCCGCCGCCAGCGCGCCCACGGCGACAAGAATCGCGGTCGAGGGGATCAGGATCGACAGGAAGGCCAGATTCTCGGCGGTGGCGAAAACCACCATGATCAAGGGCAACCAGGCCTGGTGCTGCTCGATCCAGGCAATGAAGGTATGCGCGATGATGTCCATGACAGGGCCCTTTTCCCGCCTCTAGTGGCGCGGGAAACCCCTGTTGGCAAGGGAGAACGGCCTGCATTACAAAACTGTAAGCTGGGCGTGGATCGCCTCGGCGGCGTCGCGGCCCTGGGCCACGGCGGTGACAGTCAGGTCTTCGCCCCCCACCGCGCAATCGCCCCCGGCCCAGACCCTTGCCGGGGTGGCGGTGATCTTGCCGCCCTTTTGCGAGATGCCTTCGGGGGCATTGGTCAGGGTCTGGCCGATGGCCTTGAACAGTTGATCGGCCTTGAGGGTAAAGGTCTCGGCCAGGGTTTTCAGCCCGTCCGGGCCGTCCTCGGTATAGGCAAATTCCACCGCTTCGACCTGGGTTCGGCCGATCACCCGGACCGGGGCGGCGTTGTGCAGGATCCGCACGCCCGATTGCACGGCGTGGTCCTGCTCATGGCGGCTGGCGGCCATTTTCTCTTGCCCGCGGCGATAGACGATGGTGACGTTTTCGGCGCCCAGCAGTTTCGATTGCACGGCGGCATCGATGGCCGTCATGCCACCGCCGATCACCACCACGTCGCGGCCGACGGGAAGGCTGCGCAGGTCTTTTGTCTGGCGCAGTTCGGCGATGAAATCGACGGCGTTGTGAACCCCAGCCAGGTCTTCGCCCGGCGCGCGCAGGGCGTTGACGCCTTGCAGGCCGATCCCCAGGAACACCGCGTCATGGTCCTGGCGCAGCTGATCCAGCGAGATGTCGCGGCCCAGTTGCACGCCGGTTTTCACCGTGATGCCGCCGATCTGCAGCAGCCAGTCGACTTCGCGTCCGGCAAAGCCGCCGGTGGCCTTGTAGCTGGCGATGCCGTATTCGTTCAGCCCGCCGGGTTTGGCGCGACGCTCATAGATGGTGACGGCGTGACCCTTCATGGCCAGCCGGTGGGCGCAGGCGAGGCCCGACGGCCCCGCACCGATCACCGCCACCCGCTTGCCGGTGGGGGCGGACCGGGTGAACGGGTGGATGTTCTTGTCCATGGCGGTATCGGTGGCAAAGCGCTGAAGGCGGCCGATTTCCACCGGCTTGCCCTCGGCGGCCTCGCGCACGCAGGCCTCTTCGCACAGGGTCTCGGTCGGGCAGACGCGGGCACAGATGCCGCCCAGGATGTTCTGGCCCCAGATCGTGGTGGCCGCCGCTTCGGGCGTGCCGGTGGCGATCTGGCGGATGAAAAGCGGGATGTCGATGGCGGTCGGGCAAGCGGTGATGCAGGGCGCGTCGTGGCAGAAATAGCAGCGGTCGGCGGCGACCCGCGCCTCGTGCCCGTCAAGGGGGGGGGTGTGGTCGGCGAAGTTGGCGGCCAGTGCTTCGGCGGACAGACGGCCCGGAGAGATGCCGGGCGTCAGCGGGCTGTTCGTCATCGGGGTGGCCTCCCTGGCGCAACTGTTTGGCGAATCGTCTCACAGGTTCGATATTTTATCAAATGGTAAATTTTCTTCGGGCCGGGTATTTCCCCCCCCCTGCCAGCCGCGACTGATCCAAGTCGGGCGATTGGGCGCTTTTCAGCCCCGACGCGCTGCCCTATAAGCGGTCAGCGCGCCCCAGAAGCGGCACGGATAAGCCAACAGAGGACGGCATGAGCAAACATAGCCCCGACGCGGACGTCGCCTTCATCTCGGCCCTGGCCGAGCTTCTGAACAAGAACCAGTTGACCGAGTTGTCGGTGAAACGCGAATACGGTGAAGACGACAGCCTGGACGTGCGGGTGGTGAAACAGGCGACCGTGATCGCCGCCGCCCCGGTCTACGGCGCCGCCCCTGTTGCAGCGCCGGTTGCCGTCGCTTCGGTCCCGGCAGCGGCCGCGCTGAGCGAAGACCCCAGCCAGCACCCTGGTGCGGTGACCTCACCGATGGTCGGCACCACCTACCTGGCGGCCGAACCCGGCGCCACGCCCTTTGTCGCCGTTGGCACCACGGTCAGCGAGGGCGACACCGTGCTGATCATCGAGGCGATGAAGACGATGAACCACATCCCCGCGCCGAAATCCGGCACCGTCAAGCGCATCCTGGTCGAGGACGGCCAGCCGGTCGAATACGGCGCACCCCTGATGATCATCGAATAAGGGCGCGGGAATGTTCGAGAAAATCCTGATCGCCAACCGGGGGGAAATCGCGCTGCGGGTGATCCGCGCCGCCCGCGAGATGGGGATCAAATCGGTCGCGGTGCATTCCACCGCCGACACCGACGCGATGCATGTGCGCATGGCCGATGAATCGGTCTGCATCGGCCCGGCGCCCAGTTCGGAAAGCTATCTGTCGATGGCCGCGATCATCTCGGCCTGCGAGATCACCGGGGCGCAGGCGGTGCATCCGGGCTATGGCTTTCTGTCCGAAAACGCCGCCTTCGCGCAGGCGCTGGAAGACCACGGCATCACCTTCATCGGCCCCTCGGCGCAGCATATCCGCATCATGGGCGACAAGATCACCGCCAAGGAAACCGCCAGAACGCTGGGAATTCCTGTGGTGCCCGGATCCGATGGCGGCGTGCCGGATTTCGAGACCGCCGTGACGGTGGCGGCCGATGTCGGCTATCCGGTGATCATCAAGGCCACCGCAGGTGGCGGCGGGCGCGGCATGAAGGTGGCGAAGACGCCGGCAGAGCTGGAAATCGCCTTCCGCACCGCCCGCGCCGAGGCCAAATCAGCCTTCGGCAATGACGAGGTCTATATCGAGAAATACCTGCAACGCCCGCGCCATATCGAGGTGCAGGTGTTCGGCGACGGCAAGGGCAAGGCGGTGCACCTGGGCGAACGCGACTGTTCGCTGCAGCGCCGCCACCAGAAGGTGTTCGAAGAAGCGCCGGGCCCGGCGATCACGCCCGAGATGCGGTCGGAAATCGGCATGGTCTGCGCCAATGCGATGGCCAAGATCAGCTATATCGGCGCCGGCACGATCGAGTTCCTCTATGAGGATGGCGAATTCTATTTCATCGAGATGAACACCCGTTTGCAGGTCGAGCATCCGGTCACCGAGTTTGTCTACGACGTCGATCTGGTGCGCGAACAGATCCGGGTGGCGGCAGGGCTGCCGATGTCGTTCGTGCAAAAGGATCTGGTGGTGCATGGCCACGCCATCGAAGTGCGCATCAACGCCGAAAAGCTGCCGAATTTCGCGCCCTGCCCCGGCAAGGTGACGCAGTACCACGCGCCGGGCGGCCTGGGGGTGCGGATGGATTCAGCCCTTTACGACGGCTACCGCATCCCGCCCTATTATGACAGCCTGATCGGCAAGCTGATCGTGCATGGCCGCGACCGCGGCGAGGCGCTGGCGCGGCTGAACCGGGCGCTGGGAGAGCTGATCGTCGACGGCGTGGACACAACGGTGCCCTTGTTCCGCGCTCTGCTGGACGAACCGGATATCCAGCATGGCGATTACTCGATCCACTGGCTGGAAAAATGGCTGGCGGCGCAGTTTGGCTGAAGCAATCGCGGCGCGCGAACGATCCGCGCCGCCCCAAATCCTTTGAAGGAAAGGATTTGCCGAGATCCTTGCATAAGGATTTTGCCCTTGGATGATCACCTGTCGCCAGAGCTTTTGCTGCGCGCCTATGCGACCGGCATTTTTCCGATGGCCGAGGGGCGCCACGACCCGGCCATTCACTGGATCGACCCGCGCCGTCGCGGCATCCTGCCTTTGGATAAATTCCACATTTCTCGCAATCTCTCCCGGCTGATCCGGCGGTCTAATTATACTATTCGAACAAATACTGCTTTCGAGGCCGTTGTCGATGCCTGCGCCGACCGGGACGAGACCTGGATCAATCCGCCGATCCGGCAGGCCTATCTGGCGCTTCACGCCATGGGCCATGCGCACAGCCTGGAAGTCTGGTCGGGCCAGCGCCTGGTCGGCGGCGTCTATGGCGTGACCCTGGGGGCGGCCTTTTTTGGCGAATCGATGTTTTCGGCGGAAACCGGCGGGTCCAAGGTGGCGCTGGCCTTTCTGGTGCATCGGCTGCGGGCGGGCGGGTTCGTGTTGTTCGATACCCAGTTCCTGACCCCGCATCTGGCCAGTCTCGGCGCGGTAGAAATCAGCCGGGCCGAGTATCAGCGGCGGCTGGCCGAGGCGACCGCCCGGCCCGCGACCTTCGACCCCGCGGGCTATTCGCCGTCGCCGGTAACAGTGCTGTCGGCCGCAGGCGGCTCATAGCCCGGCACGACGCAGCGCAGCACCCAGACGTCATAGCGCGGGTGATCCATCGCCGAAAGCGCCGGGCTGGAGGCCAGCATCCAGCCCGAAAACACCGGCCCCTCGCGCGAGGAATCGATGACCGTCAGATGCGCCTGCGCGTCCGAGGCGGGGTTGTCGGTGGGATAGCGGCAATCATCCAGCTGAATTGTCAGCCGCCCATTGGTGGCCGATTGCCCCCGCGACAGCGTCATGTCGCCGGTCTGACCGGTCAACTTGTCCAGCCAGCGCAACACCCCTCCATCCGCCGCCGAAAAGCCTTCCGCCCCGGCAGGGCCCGCCAGAGCAATCAGAACCGCCAACCATTTCATGGGGTTGCCGGGTCAGCCGGGGTG
>JBATAV010000195.1:0-3155 GCA_049662025.1 Paracoccaceae bacterium
GCGCCATGCTGCGGGCGCGGCTGGCTGACTTGCGCCGCCAGACCCGTGGGCGAACGCTGTTCCTGCGCGAAACCGGGGGCGCCGACCCGGAGGGGCCGCTATATGCCGAATACTCCCGCCAGATCGGCCAGCTGATCGCGGCCTGCGCCTGACCGCTTTCTCTTGCCCTGCCGCGCCCGACCCGCTATAGGCCGCGCATCCTGTCCAGACTCGCCGCCTCCGGTTCGCCGGATGGGGGCGATTTGCGTTCAGGACCACCAAAGACCGGCGGAGCCAACCGCATGGCCAGAAAACCGTGATAAAGGACAAACTGCATATGTGCGCGAAAAACGCTATGGACGAATTCGAAGCCCTTCTGAAGGAAAGCTTCGAGATTGACACCCCCGAAGAGGGTTCGGTTGTCAAAGGCAAGGTCATCGCCATCGAGGCGGGCCAGGCCATCATCGATGTCGGCTACAAGATGGAAGGCCGCATCGACCTGAAAGAATTTGCCAACCCCGGCGAGCAGCCCAACATCAATGTGGGCGACATTGTCGAGGTCTATCTGGACCGCGTGGAAAACAGCCGCGGCGAAGCCCAGATCAGCCGCGAGAAGGCCCGCCGCGAAGAGGCGTGGGACCGTCTTGAGCAAGCCTATGCCAAGGAAGAGCGAGTCGAAGGCGCCATCTTCGGCCGCGTCAAGGGTGGCTTCACGGTCGATCTTGGCGGCGCAGTCGCCTTCCTTCCCGGCAGCCAGGTTGACGTCCGCCCGGTGCGTGACGCAGGCCCCCTGATGGGCATGAAGCAGCCGTTCCAGATCCTGAAGATGGACCGTCGCCGTGGCAACATCGTTGTCTCGCGCCGCGCCATCCTGGAAGAGAGCCGTGCCGAGCAGCGGGCCGAAGTCATCGGCAACCTGACCGAGGGTCAAGTTGTGGATGGCGTGGTCAAGAACATCACCGAATACGGTGCGTTTGTTGATCTGGGCGGCGTCGATGGCCTGCTGCACGTCACCGACATGGCCTGGCGCCGCGTCAACCATCCTTCGGAAATCCTGGCGATCGGCGAGACCATCAAGGTTCAGGTCATCAAGATCAACAAGGAAACCCACCGTATTTCGCTGGGCATGAAGCAGCTGCAGTCCGACCCGTGGGATGCGGTCGAGAAGGCTTACGCCATCGGCACCGTCCACAAGGGCCGCGTCACCAACATCACCGATTACGGCGCCTTCGTGGAGCTGGAAGCGGGAGTCGAGGGCCTGGTCCACGTCTCGGAAATGTCCTGGACCAAGAAGAACGTCCACCCCGGCAAGATCGTCTCGACCAGCCAGGAAGTCGACGTCATGGTGCTGGAAATCGACAGCGCCAAGCGTCGCGTCTCGCTGGGCCTGAAGCAGACCATGCGCAACCCGTGGGAAGTCTTCGTCGAGAAGTATCCCGTTGGTTCGGTCATCGAGGGCGAAGTCAAGAACATCACCGAATTCGGTCTGTTCGTTGGCCTTGATGGCGACATTGACGGCATGGTCCACCTGTCGGACCTGTCGTGGGACCAGCGCGGCGAAGAAGCCATTCAGAACTACCGCAAGGGCGACGTGGTCAAGGCCTCGGTCACCGAAGTGGATGTCGAGAAAGAGCGGATCTCGCTGTCGGTCAAGGCCCTTGGCGAAGACACCTTCTCGGATGCGGTTGACGGCGTGAAGCGCGGCTCGATCATCACCGTCGCGGTGTCAGTCGTGGAAGAAGGCGGGATCGAGGTGGATTACAACGGCATGAAGTCGTTCATCCGCCGCAGCGACCTGAGCCGCGACCGTGGCGACCAACGCCCCGAGCGGTTCCAGGTTGGCGACAAGGTTGATGTGCGCGTCACCAACGTCGATTCCAAGACCCGCAAACTGGGCCTGTCGATCAAGGCGCGCGAGATCGCCGAAGAGAAGGATGCCGTCGAACAGTACGGTTCGTCCGATTCGGGCGCATCGCTGGGCGACATTCTTGGCGCGGCGCTGAAGGATCGCAGCTGATCCTTTCGACCATCTGATGCAACCAGAAGGCCCTGCCATTGCGCGGGGCCTTTCCCATTCAGCGGCCAAGTCCCCGTTTTTGTTTGTCAGCGGCCAAAACTTGGCTCTATAGTCGGGCCAGAAAAAACAACGTGGCGGCCGCTGCCAAGGGCCCGACCACAGGGGGGGCTACGGATGATCCGTTCGGAACTGATCCAGAAGATTGCGGATGAAAATCCGCATTTGACGCAGCGCCATGTCGAGCGGATCGTCAATACCGTCTTCGAGGAAATCATCGAGGCGCTGGCCAAGGGCGACCGGGTCGAACTGCGCGGCTTTGGCGCCTTCTCGGTCAAGGCGCGGGACGCACGGGTGGGGCGCAATCCGCGCACCGGTGAGGCGGTGCAGGTGGATGACAAGAAGGTGCCCTTCTTCAAGACCGGCAAACTGCTGCGTGACCGGCTGAACGGCAAGTGACCCTTTGCCGCCCCTGACGGGCGGCACCCTGCCTTGCAAGGGCGGCAGATCCGGCCGATAAAGGACGGGTCAGGCAATGGGGCTGGTCATGCTGCGGTATCTGCGACTTCTGTTCATCGGCGTCACCGGGCTTTTGCTCCTGGTGATAGCACTGGCCAACCGCGCCTCGGTGCCGGTGCGGCTCTTGCCCGAGGACGTGAGCACCTTTCTTGGTCGGACGGTCAGCTGGCAGGTTCCCTTGTTCCTGATCATCCTTGCCGCCGTGGCGCTGGGTGTGCTGATCGGCTTTGTCTGGGAATGGTTCCGCGAAATGCGCATCCGCTCGGACGCGCGCGGCAAGACGCGCGAAGTGGCGCGGCTGGAGCGTGAACTGGCCGTGCTGCGCGACACCAAGGAACCGCAGAAGGACGAGGTGCTGGCGCTCCTGGAAGACGGCCGTCGCTGAGATGGCCAATGTCCGCGTCAAGATCTGCGGCCTGCGGACGCTTGAGGATGTGGCGACCGTGGCGGCGGTGGGCGCGGCCTATGCAGGTTTCGTGTTCTTTGCGAAAAGCCCGCGCCACCTGACGGTTGATCAGGCCCGGCCGCTTGCGCTTTCGGCGCCCGAAGGGCTGTGCAAGGTGGCGTTGACCGTCGATGCCGATGATGCAACGCTGGATGCCATCGTTGGTGGCCTGCCGCTGGACATGTTGCAATTGCACGG
>JBATAV010000196.1:0-3669 GCA_049662025.1 Paracoccaceae bacterium
GCGCTGTCGTGGTCTGACCTGTTCATTCTGGTCGGCAACGTCGCGCTGGAATCGATGGGCTTCAAGACCGCCGGTTTTTCCGGCGGCCGCCCCGACGTGTGGGAACCCGAGGAAGACATCTACTGGGGCGCCGAGGATACCTGGCTGGGCGACACCCGCTATTCCGGCGAGCGTCAGCTGGAAACCCCGCTTGCCGCCGTGCAGATGGGCCTGATCTACGTCAACCCCGAAGGCCCCAACGGCAACCCCGACCCGGTCGCCTCGGGCCGCGACGTGCGCGAGACCTTTGCCCGCATGGCGATGAATGACGAGGAAACCGTGGCGCTGGTGGCTGGTGGCCATACCTTCGGCAAATGCCATGGCGCGGGCGATGCGGGCCTGGTCGGGCCGGACCCCGAGGCCGCACCGATGCACCAGATGGGCCTTGGCTGGGCCAACACCCTTGGCGCCGGGCACGGCGTTGATACCACCTCTTCGGGCATCGAAGGGGCGTGGAAGCCCAATCCCACCAAGTGGGACATGGGCTATTTCAAGGTGCTGTTCAAATACGACTGGGAGCTGGTGAAATCGCCCGCAGGCGCCAACCAGTGGCTGGCCAAGGACGTGGCACCCGAGGACATGATCCCCGATGCGCATGACGCATCGGTCAAGCATCGCCCGATGATGACCACGGCGGACCTGTCGCTGCGCTTTGACCCGATCTACGAGAAGATCTCGCGCCGCTATCTGGCCGACCCCGACCTCTTTGCCAAGGCCTTTGCCGATGCCTGGTTCAAGCTGACCCACCGCGACATGGGGCCGAAGGCGCTGTATCTCGGGGCCGAGGTGCCGGCGGGCGATCTGATCTGGCAAGACCCGATCCCGGCGGTCGATCACAAGCTGATCGGGGCGGCCGAGGTCGCCGATCTGAAGGCAAGGATCGCCGCCACCGGCCTGTCGGTCGCCGATCTGGCCTTTGTGGCCTGGGCCTCGGCTGCAACCTTCCGCGGGTCGGACATGCGGGGCGGCGCCAATGGCGCGCGCATCCGTCTGGCGCCGCAAAAGGACTGGGAGGCGAACGAACCC
The DNA here is from genome assembly GCA_049662025.1 of Paracoccaceae bacterium. Lineage (GTDB taxonomy): Bacteria > Pseudomonadota > Alphaproteobacteria > Rhodobacterales > Rhodobacteraceae > Pseudogemmobacter. The sequence goes on from JBATAV010000196.1 coordinate 1,066, forward strand.
GCCCGGCTGGCGCCTGTGCTGGCCAGGCTGGAGGGCGTGCAATCGGCCTTCAATGCGGGCGCCAAGGGGGGCGTCAAGGTGTCACTGGCCGATCTGATCGTGCTGGGCGGCGTGGTGGCGGTCGAGGCGGCAGCGAAAGCGGCGGGCCATGCCGTTCAGGTTCCCTTCACCCCCGGCCGCGCCGATGCCACGCAAGACCAGACCGACATCGACGTCTTTGCCGAGATGGAGCCGCAGGCCGAAGGCTTCCGCAACTTCCAGAAAAAGGCCTATGCGGTGTCGTCCGAAGAGATGCTGGTCGACCGGGCGCAACTGCTGGGCCTGACCGCGCCGGAAATGACCGTGCTGGTCGGCGGTCTGCGGGCGATGGGGGTGACCCATGGCGGTTCGGCGCATGGCGTCCTTACCGCCCGGCCGGGGGCGCTGACGACGGATTTCTTCGTCAACGTGCTGGACATGGGCACCGTCTGGACGCCCACCTCCAAGGACGAAACGGAGTTCGAGGGCAAAGACCGCGCCTCCGGGGCAAGGAAGTGGACGGCCACCCGCGTCGATCTGGTCTTCGGCGCCAACTCGCAACTGCGCGCGCTGGCCGAGGCCTATGCCCAGGACGACGCCAAGACCAGGTTCGTGGGTGATTTCGTCACCGCCTGGACCAAGGTGATGATGGCCGACCGGTTCGATCTGCTCTAGGCCCCGGCCCATGCGAAAAGGCGCCCTCGGGAAACCGGGGGCGTTTTGGTTTTGCCGGCATGGAAATATTCGAGGCGGGTACCGCCGGCCATTGCTGGGGCACCAATCATGCCTTTCAATGGCGAACCAGGCGAGAATGGAACGCGGCTGGCGACACCGCCCGCGCCCACAACTTGCCTGAGCCTGATTGTGACGGGGGGGGGGTGGCCATACCCGCAACGCGGTCCCAAATGAAGTGGGCCCCGAATGCGACGGATATGGCCGGCCAAAGGTGTGGATCAAGGACTTGCACTCGCTGACAAATGGGGACCGTGCGCTGATCAAGAGCGTCGACAAGATCCGATATGGTCCGTGGTATCGATTCCATGATCGACAAATGGCTCTTTCCGTCTTGGCCCGGCATCTGCGGATCGGGACAAATCAGCCGATCGTGGCCAGCCCTGCTACAGTGTCGAATGCACTTGCTGAAATGCAAAGCCGCGGCGCGAAGTTCACTTGATGCCACCGATCCGCAATACCTCGGCCCGCAGTTGGTCCAAATCTGACGTCTTGGTCCGATGATTGCAGATGGCTACACGTAGACTGTGACGACCGTGTATCGTGGTATCCGACACCGCAGCGATGCCGGTTTCCTGCATTTGCACCATGATCTCGATGTTCAGCGACCGCAGTGCATCCTCCGCCAGTCCGCCAGGATTGTAGCGAAAACAAACGATATCCACCACGGTGGGGGCCATCCGTTCGATCTTGGGTTCCGCCGCAAACAAGTCGTCAAGATAGCGGGCCTGGGCGATGCCCTGATCGATCAAGCGGCCAAACTTTTCTGCCCCGTGTTCCTTCAGCATCATCCAGACCTTCAGCGCACGAAAGCTGCGGGATGTGTCCAGGTTATAATCGCTCAGCAGTTCGGCTGCCGCGATGCCGCGAGACGTTTTCTGCAAGTATTCGGCATTTTCGGCAAAGGTCTGACGATGCTTTCGCCGATCACGCACCAAGGCGCATCCCACATCGAACGGCGCGTGAAGGCCCTTGTGCAAATCCAGCGCCAGGGAATCCGCGCGGTCGATGCCTGCAACCAGATGCCGGTTCAGGGGTGAAATCGCGATCAGCGCGCCCACGCAGCCGTCGACGTGAAACCAGATATCTTCCTGCGCGCAAAAATCGGCGATCTCCGATAGCCGATCAATCGACCCGGTGTTTGTCGTCCCGGCCGTCGCAATTACGCAGGCCGGACGCAATCCGTTTGCGCGGTCCGCATGGATCGCCGCCCGCAGCTTGCCGACATCAAGCCGGAACGCATCGTCGGATGGCACGCGGCACAGGCTCTGCCTGCCCAACCCCAGCAGGTTCATCGCCTTGTCGTGGCAAGCATGCACCTGATCCGAGGCGTAGAACCGCAGGGGCTGCGGCATCGCCGCCACGCCCATCTGCCGCAGATCCACCCCCGCCATGTGGTTGCGCGCGGCCATCAGCCCGACGATGTTGGCCATCGACCCGCCGTTGACCAGCGTGCCGCTGGCGGTTTTGGGAAAACCCATCATGGTGCGGATCCAGTCGGTTGTCTGCCGATCAACAAGACTTGCAGCAGTATTGCCCGCGCCAAGATTGGACCCGTCGATAGCCGCCAGAAAATCGGCCAGCGCGCCGGTAAAATTGCCGGCCCCCATATACCACATCCAGAATCGGGGATGCACATTGCCCATCGGATAGGGGATCAGATTGGCGGCGACCTCCTCATATATCTCGCCGAGCGGCTGTGGCTGAAGCGGGAGTGGCGTTGAAAAAGCAGCACGGGCCGGGTCCGGCACAGCTTGCCAGACCGGGCGATCCCGAACATCGCGCAGATGATCGATGGCATCATCCACCATCCGATGCGCCAAAGCGCGGGACTGATCCCAATCTGGAGGGTCC
>JBATAV010000197.1:0-2229 GCA_049662025.1 Paracoccaceae bacterium
ACCCGTCGGTCTGGGATTACCGCTGGTTCGCGCCGGTGGGCACCGCGACCGCCTATCTGATGAAGGCCCTGGGCCTTGGTCCTGACGGGGCGGCGGAACTGCGCATGAGCCTGTGGTGGTTCCACGGGATGCTGGCGCTGCTGTTCATCTCGCTGGTTCCCTATACCAAGGTAAAGCACATTTTCACCGCGATGGGCTCGTTGATGGCGCGCGACCCCGAGGCCAAGCGGCGGATGCCCACGGCCGATATCGAGGGCGAACGGATCGGCTTTTCCCTGCTTACCGATTTCACCGACAAATACATGGTCAACGTCGATGCCTGCACCAAATGCGGGCGCTGCCATGAGGCCTGCCCGGCCAACGCCGGCGGCTACCCGCTGTCGCCGCGCGATCTGGTGCTGAGCCTGCGTGAGTTGGCCAATGACACGCTGTCGCACGCCAGCATGCCCGAAGGGCCGATCACCATTTCCGGCGACGGCGTCAACATGATCCGTCCGGAAACGGTCTGGTCCTGCCGGACCTGTGCCGCCTGCGTCGAGATCTGCCCGGTGGGGATCGAGCACCTGCCGATGATCGTACAGATGCGCCGTGCATTGCTCGAATCGGGTGAATTCGAACCGATGTTGCAATCGACGCTGAAGAGCCTGCAGAAGTCCGGCAACTCGCTGGGCGAGTCCAAGCGCAAGCGGCCGCGCTGGACCAAGGATCTGGACTTCGAGATCAAGGACGCACGGAAAGAGCCGGTGGACGTGTTGTGGTATGTCGGTGACTACGCCTCGTTCGATCCGCGCTCGCAAAAGGTGACGATCGCCTTCGCCCGCATCCTGCAAGCGGCCGGAATCGACTTCGGCATCCTCTACGAAGATGAGCAGACCGCCGGCAATGACGTGCGCCGCGTCGGCGAAGAGGGTCTGTTCCAGTCGCTGGCCGAGGCCAATATCGAGTTGATGAACAGCTGCGACTTCAAGTCGATCGTCACCACCGATCCGCACACTTACAACACCATCAAGAACGAATACCCCGAGTTCGGCGGCACCTACCAGATCGAGCATGCCAGTGCCATGCTGGAGCGACTAATCCGCGAGGGCACCGTGCCCACGCCCGTCAGCCTGAAGTACCGCGTGACCTATCATGACCCGTGCCACCTGGGTCGGATCAACGACGGGTCGGAACCGCCGCGCCAGGTGCTTGAACGTCTGGGCGTCAATCTGGTCGAGATGCCGCGAAACCGCGACAACTCGTTCTGCTGCGGCGCGGGCGGTGGCCGGATCTGGCTGGCCGATCCCCCGGAAATGAAGAAACCGGCTGAATTACGCGCCGCCGAGGCTGCCGAGATTACCGGGCTGGACGTGCTGGTCGTCAACTGCCCGAAATGCCTGAACATGATGGAAGACGGCGTCAAGGGCACCGGAAACGAAGGCAAATTCCGGGTGATGGAACTGATCGAACTGGTCCAGGAAGCCATGGGCCTGACCCACAAGACGGCGCCCGCAGATGAAGATGCGGCCGAACCGGCGGCGACGGCATGAACTGCATGGCGGGGAACCAGCATATGATGCCGGGAAGTGTCGCCAGTGCGCTGTTCGACCGGCTGGTGGAGGCTGGCGATCCCTACGCGGCACTTGGGGCCTATGCCCATGCCGGTGCTGCGGCGCGACCGGCATTGGAACAGGTGATCCTGGCTACCCCGCGCCTGCGGCTGATCGTGGCCTCTGCCCCTTACGCGCCGCCCGATCTGCTCGACCGGCTGTCGTGCGAGGCCAGTGCGCCACTGGCGCTACGGCTGGTAAAAAACCCGGCGACGCCGACTGCCGCACTTGGCCGCCTGCTGCGGGGCAACCCGGACGATAGGCTGCGCCGCTACATCGCCGCCCATCCGCGGGCGGATGCCGCGATCCTGTCGCAACTGGCAGAGGATGGATCGGTCGAGGTGCGCCGCGCGGTCTCGGGCAATGCCAATGCGCCCACTGCGGTGATCGCGCGGCTGGCCGCCGAAGATGACGCCCAGATTGCGCGCAACACCGCTGCGGCACCGCAGACGGATTCGACGACCCTGCGACACCTTTGGGACGCGGCCGATGTCTGGGTGCGCGCCTAGGTGGCAGCGCATCCGAACTGCCCGCCCGACATCCTTGCCGAGGCCGAGACGGCAACCGATCCGCTGATCCGCCGCAAACGCGCCGCCAATCCCGCCATTACCGACGCGGCGCTTGTGCGTCTCTTGGCCGA
>JBATAV010000198.1:0-5231 GCA_049662025.1 Paracoccaceae bacterium
TGGTGGCCAGCACCATCGTCACATATTCCTCGTCATGCCGCTTGTCCCAACCGGCGATGTTCAGCCCGTTGGCATGGCCCCAGCTTGCCGAGACCTTCGACGGCACCGCCTTTTCAAACGCCAGCCGGACCGCGTCGGTCAGCGTCTCCATCGGCGTCGTGGTGCAGTTCATGTGCGGCGCCGGTTCGCGGGCGTTGCACAGCGTGCCCTTCGGCCCCATGTTCACCGAGATACAGCGATACAGCCCCTCGTTATAGGGTGGCGGCAGCTGGGCAAACATCATCAGCCCCAGATAGACGCCGGAATAGCTGTTCCCCTCATAACTGTTGATGAAATAGGGGATTTGCGGCGGCGAATCGATCTCGATATGGCAGTTGTCGGCCTTGATGGTGACGCGCGCCGTGATCACAAGATCGCCAAAGCCGTGGCCCGCATCCTCCACGATGGCCGAGCCTTCATAAGTGCCATCCGGGACAGAAGAAATCAGCCCGCGCATCTGCTTTTCGGCCATATCCAGCAGCGTCTCGATGCAGGCATCGACCTGCGCTTCGCCGTATTTCTCCAGCATGGCGATCAGCGCGCGCTCTCCGACCTGACAGGCGCCGATCAGCGCGTTGAAGTCGCCTTCCTGGTCGCGCCGCGCCCGCATGTTGGTCAGGATGAAGTTCAGCACATCCTTGCGCGGAACGCCCCGATCCCAGACCTTGACGGGGGGAATCCGCAGGCATTCGGCGTAAATCTCTTTTGCATTGGGGTTATAGCCCGCCGGCACCGGCCCGCCCACGTCGGTCAGATGGCCCTTGCAGACGGTCCAGTATTTCAGCCGCCCCTTCCAGAACACCGGCCGATAAAAACAGGTGTCGATAGCATGGCTGCCGCCCCAGGCCGGATCGTTGTGGATCAACAAATCGCCTTCGTGGATATCGCCCTCGAAATACCCCGCCACCACCTTCATCGCCGGGATCAGCGAGCCCAGATGGATCGGAATGTCCTGCCCCTGCAGGATCATTTCCGGCACCGCGTTGAACAGTGCGGTGGAATAATCATGCGCCAGGTTGAACACGCTCGACCGCGCGGTTTTCTCCAAAGACAGCGTCATTTCCCGCTGCGTCGTCTCCAGAATCCCCCGCACCACCGACAGGGTGATCGGGTCCACCTCTACCTTCTTTTTCGCTGTCTTCGCCATCACGAAACCCTTCCATAAGGGCCGCGCAACAGGGCAGGGCACGGGCGAAAGCCCGGTCCGAATCGTCTGCCTTCCCTGTCGCGCGGCGTCTGTTGCGCCGTTGATGGGGCAAGGCTAGCGGCAGGGCTTGCCCGCCGTCTTTGCAAGGGACGCATGGGTTTTTGCATTTCCGTGCAGTCGCCCCTCGGCAAAAGACGCCGGACTTTACAGGCGGGGCAGGGCGTGGCCAGATGGGCGCAAGGAGGAAGCGGGCGATGAAGACCACCATCAGCACCAAAAGCGTTGATCTTGCCCGGCGCAGCCGTCATTGGCACGAAACCATCGCGCGCGCCTATTTCCCGCTGGACCTGACCTTCCCGCGCCCCGAGGCGTTCAACGGCGAGCTTACCAGCTGGACCCTTGGCAGCGTCAGCCTGTCGCGCCTGACCTCTGACGCCCTGCTGTACCGCCGCCTTCCCAAGCATTTCCGCGAACCGGGGCCGGAAGAATTCCTGGTGACGCTGCCCGCCAAATCCGAGCTGCGCTTTGCCCAAGGCGGCAAGGAGGTGCGCGCCAACCCCGGCGCCTTCTTCATCGAGCGCAGCCACGAGCCCTATGAATTCTCCCACGCCGAGCCGGCCGATCTCTGGGTGATGAAGCTGTCCAAGGATCTGCTGGCCGGCCGCATCCGCGAACCCGACCGCTTTTGCAGCCTGCAATTCGATGCGACCAATGGCGCCAACGGGCTTTTCGTCGACATGGTCCACCTGATCCCGCAGCGCTATGACGCGATGACCGAGGAAACCCGCGTCACCGTCGGTCGCCAGCTGGTGGACCTGTTGGCGCTGGCAATCCAGTCGGATGAGCGGGTGCTGACCTCGGGCACCTCCACCGTGCGCACCGCGCATCTGGCGCGGATCGAGGGCTTCGTGCGCCGCCATATCGACGACCCCGAGCTTGGCCCCGATCAGGTCGCCGTCGGCTGCGGGATTTCGATCCGCTACCTGCACGAACTTTTGCGCGACACCAACACCACTCTTGGCCAGTGGATCCGCGACACCCGCCTGCAGGCCGCGATGGAAGACCTGCAGAACCCCGCCGACCGCCGCGCCATCGGCGAGATCGCCTATGCCCGCGGCTTTCCCGATCAGGCGCAGTTTTCCCGCGCCTTCCGGGCACGCTTTGGCGTGACCCCGAAAGAGGCGCGCCTGCGCGCGTGATCTGCCGCCCATCGGTGGGAGATGAGCGGACATCCCCTAGCGCCCCAGATGCGCCCGAATGCGCGCCAGCGCTGCCTGCCGGTCGGCCCGTGCGGCCAGCGCCTGTTCCATCGTCACCTCGACGAACCGGGCGGGCGAGTGCGGCTGCAATTGCCCGATCAGGTCCATGTCGGCACTGATCACGCAGCCCAGCATCATGTAGCCGCCGCCCGACACCGCATCGCGGTGCAACACGATGGGTTCCGTCCCGCCGGGCACCTGAACGGACCCATAAGGATAGCAGGCATCGACGATGTTGCTGGGGTTGCTGCCGGCACCAAAGGGCGGCTCGCGCGGCACAAACTCCAGCGCCTTGCCGCCGCGGAACCGATAGCCGATCCGGTCCGCTTCGGGCGCCACCTTCCAGGTGTCGGCAAAGAACTGCGTTCCCGCCTCAGCGGTGATCCGGTGCCAGTAAAGCCCCGGCAGCATTCGCAACTCTGCCGGGTTGCCGGGGCCGCGCCGCTGATTGTGCGGCACCATGCCCTTGGCGGCCTTGCCAACACCCATCGGCAGCCAGTCGCCCGCCTTCAACGCCCGCCCCTCATGCCCGCCCAAAGCGCCCAGCGTATAGGTCGACCGCGAGCCCAGCGTCACCGGCACGTCGATCCCGCCCGACACCGCGATATAGGCCCGCGCGCCGGTTTTCAGATAGCCGAAGGTCAGCCGATCCCCGGCCTTCACCGGAAAGGCCTCCCAGCCCGGCATTTCCTCGCCGTTCAGCTTGGGCGGCAGATCGCCCCCGGTCACCGCCACCGTGGTCGCGGCGGTAAACTCCAGCTCTGGTCCCAGGAACACCGCCTCCAGCACGGCAGCGCCTTCGTCATTGCCAACCAGCATGTTGGCCGCGCGCAAAGCGAACCGGTCCATCCCGCCCGAGATCGGAATGCCAAGGTGGTAGTACCCCGGCCGCCCCAGATCCTGCACCGTGGTCGACAGCCCCGGCGAAATCACATTAACGGCCATGAAGCGTCTCCATCAGCTTGGCGTTGGTGCCCGCCATGTCCTTGTTGAACGCGGCCAGGCTGAAGGACGCGGGCCGGATCACCGGCTCATAGCGGTTGCCCTCCACCGCCTCGATCGCCGTGTCGTATTCATCGCGGCTGACCGGCTTCCATTTCACGATATCGCCGGGGCGGAAAAAGCACATCTCGTCCTGCAGATAGGATACCTTCTGCGTCGGGTCATAGATCGGCATCGGGGTCACGCCGAACATCTGATAGCCTCCTGCGCCGCGCACCGAATAGATGCAGGAAAAGCACCCGCCATAGCCCACCGTCAGCTTGGGCGTATCGGTGCGCGGCCGCAGGTATTTCGGCACCTGGATCTGCCGCTTCCGCTCGACCATCTGGTACAGGAACGGCAACCCGGCCACGAACCCCACCATGGAAACGAACCATGGCTGCCCCGAATGCGCGGCGATGAAATCCTCCACCGTGCCGTAGTCGTTGATCCGGGCCGCGTATTCGATATCGGTGGATTTCGGATCCTGATGCCGCTCGCGGAACCGCATCAAGGTCTCGTGCGTCCAGGGGTCCTGGTACAGCACCGGAATTTCCATGATCCGGGTCTTCAACGTCGCATCCGACTTCGACGCGGCCCCTTCCATGCTTTGCAGCTCGCGCATCAGATCGTCCGCCTTGATCGCATCGGGATCGAACTTGATCTGGAAACTGGCATTCGCCGGGCAAATCTCGGTCACGCCCTTGATGCCCGCCGCCTTGACCGCATTGGTCATCGACAGCGAGGTGAAGAAGGCCTCCAGCGACATCTCTTCGCTGACTTCCGCAAAGATATGCTCGTCCCCGCCAAAACTGAACCTTATCGACATGGTCCCTCCCTATGGTTCCAGATCCGGCACCAACCGGGCCGCATGGGTTTCCAGCCAGCCTTCCAGCCAGCGCGTATGCACTGCGCCTGCCTGCACAGCCGGATCATCGGCCAGTGCAAGAAACAGCGGTTTCGTGGTTTTCAGCCCGTCAATCCGGGTCTCGCGCAGCGCCCGCACCAGCCGCAGGATCGCCGCGTCGCGCGTTTCGGCATGAACCACCAGCTTGGCCAGCAGCGAGTCATAGAACGGCGGCACCGTGTAGCCTGCGTAAAGCATCGACTCGAACCGCACCCCCGGCCCGCCCGGCACCCGCAAATCGGTAACCGTGCCGGGGAAGGGCGCGAAATCGCGGGCCGGGTCTTCGGCGTTCAACCGCACCTCGATGGCATGGCCACGCACCACTATATCGCGCTGGCGCAGCCGCAGGGGCTCCCCGCCGGCAATCCGCAGCCCCTCGGCCACCAGATCGACCCCGGTGATCATCTCTGTCACCGGATGTTCGACCTGGATCCTTGTGTTCATCTCGATGAAATAGAACCGGTCGGCGGCATCGTCATAAAGATACTCCACCGTCCCCGCGCCGGAATAGCCCACCGCACGGGCCAGTCGGACGGCGCTGGAACACAGTTCATCGCGCACCCGATCCGACAGCGCCTGCGACGGCGCCTCTTCCCACACCTTCTGCCGACGGCGCTGCAACGAACATTCCCGCTCAAAGCAATGCACCGCATCCGTGCCATCGCCCAAAACCTGCACTTCGATATGCCGGGCCTTGCCGATCACCTTTTCCATATACAAACCGCCGTCGCCAAAGGCCGCCAGCGCCTCGGTCGCCGCCTGCGGAAACGCCGCCTCGAACTCGGCCAGATCATTGGCAATCCGGATGCCGCGCCCGCCGCCGCCTTCCGCCGCCTTGATCATCACCGGAAAGCCGGTGTCCATCAGCACATGCCGCGCCTCGTCCAGATCAACCCGG
>JBATAV010000199.1:0-3886 GCA_049662025.1 Paracoccaceae bacterium
GGGTGGCGGCGGCATCAGGTGCCACGGCTGCGGCGGCATCGGGCAGGGTTGCAGGGGCTGGCAGGGCGTAGATCGGGTTGGGCAGCGGGCGCGGCGAGGACGGCATGTCTTCGGCCCCCGCACAGGTGGCCCAAAGGGAAACCAAGGCACCAAGAACCAGACCGTGCCGCACCTTACCCCCCTTTTTGCGGATCCGCCCCCCGGCCGAAATCCGGTGCGGCAGTATCCTGCCCGGCCTCGATGATGCCACGGCGAATGGCGCGGGTGCGGGTGAAATAGGCGTGAAGCTGCTCGCCGTCGCTCATGCGGATGGCGCGTTGCAGCACGAAAAGTTCCTCGGTGAAGCGGCCGAGGATATCCAGAACGGCGTCCTTGTTGGTCAGGAACACGTCGCGCCACATGGTGGGGTCGCTGGCGGCGATGCGGGTGAAATCGCGGAAACCGGCGGCGGAATACTGGATGATTTCCGATTGCGAGACGCGGCGCATGTGATCGGCGACGCCGACCATGGTATAGGCGATCAGGTGCGGCGCATGGCTGACCACGGCGACGACCAGATCGTGATGCGCCACATCCATCGTGTCGACCTTGGCGCCGATGGCCTCCAGGAGCTTGCGCAACTGCGCCAGGGCGGCGGGATCGGTGCCCTCCAGCGGGGTCAGCAGCCACCAGCGGTTCTGGAACAGCGCGGCAAAGCCGGAGCGGGGGCCGGAGTATTCGGTGCCCGCCATCGGGTGGCAGGGGATGAAGTGAACGGCCTGCGGAAGGTGCGGCGCGACCGCCTCGACGACGGCGGCCTTGACCGAACCTACATCGGTGACAACGGCGCCGGGTTTAAGGTGCGGGGCAATTTCCGCGGCAATTTCGCCCATCGCGCCGACCGGCACGGCCAGCACGATGAGATCGGCGCCCTGCACCGCCTCGGCCGCCGTATCGCAGACCCGGTCGCAGAACAGGCCTTCGGCAATGGCACGGGTCTCGGCCGATTTGGCGTGGCCGACAATTTCCCCGGCCAGCCCGCCCGCGCGCATCGCATGGGCCATCGACCCTGCGATAAGGCCAAGACCGATCAGGGCAACGCGGGGGTAGATCACCGTCATTTGGCCCCCTTGAAGCGGGCGACGGCATGGGCGACGCGCCGGCAGGCGGATTCGTCGCCGATGGTGATGCGCAGGCAATGGGGCAGGTTGTAGCCCGCCACCTGGCGCACGATCAGCCCCTCGCCCTGCAGGAAGGTATCGCAGGCGGTGGCTTCATCGGGGCTGGCAAAACGGGCCAGGATGAAGTTGGCCGAAGACACGTCGGACGGCACGCCGAGTTCGGCCAGCGCCGAGGCCAGCCAGCCGCGCATGCGGGCGTTCTCGGTGCGGCATTTGGTGACGTAATCCTGATCGCGCACGGCGGCTTCGGCGGCATCCATCTGCGCGGCGGAGAGGTTGAAAGGCTGGCGGATGCGGTTCAACACGTCGATGATTTCCGCCGGGCCGTAACCCCAGCCGATGCGCAGGCCGCCAAGCCCGTAGATCTTGGAGAAGGTGCGCGTCATCACCACATTGTCGCGCGACTGGATCAGCGCCAGCCCGGCATCGAAGCCTTCGACATATTCGGCATAGGCCCCGTCCAGCACCAGCATGGCCTGCTTTGGCAGGCCGGCGGCCAGACGTTCCACCTCGGCCGGTGCGATCATCGTGCCGGTGGGGTTGTTGGGGTTGGCGATGAAAACCAGCCGGGTGCGCGGGCCACAGGCGGCGAGGATCGCATCGACATCGGTCACCCGCTCGCGTTCCTTGACCTCGACCGGGGTGGCGCCGACGGCGAGGGCAGAGATGCGGTACATCAGAAAGCCGTGTTCGGTGAACACCACCTCGTCGCGCGGACCGGCGTAGGCCTGGGCCAGAAGCTGGATGATCTCGTCGCTGCCGACGCCGCAGATGACGCGGGCGGGGTCAAGGCGATGCACCTCGGCAATGGCGGCGCGCAGGCTGGCGTGGTCGGTGGACGGATAGCGGTGCAGGACGTGGACGGCGCGCTGAAACGCCTCTTTCGCCTTGTCCGAGGGGCCGAACGGGTTTTCGTTCGACGACAGCTTGGCGATGTTGGAAACGCCGGAAACGCTGGCCTTGCCGCCGACGTAGGGGGCAATGTCCAGAATGCCGGGCTGCGGTCGGATAAGGTTGGTCATCGGATGCCCCAGGGTCTGGCCCGGTTCTTATCCGGCGACGCCCGGCAAGGCCAGAGGGTTCGATGCCTTTGACCGCGCGCGCGGGGTTGGCGGCGGATGCCTCCGGCGGGGATATTTGGACCAGGATGAAGGCGTGCGGGTCGTCAGGGCGCCGGGCAGCCCTGGATTTCCACCGCGCCCCCGGAGGAGATCACGGTCAGCGTCATGGCCGAGCGGTCAAGCGCAAAGGGCTGACCCGAGGGACCGACCATTTCGGCCACCGAGACCAGCGCGTTGCCGATGCGTTCGGATTGCGCCTCGCCCACCCAGACATGCGGGTCGGCGGTCTCGAAGGCGACGGTCTCTTCGCCGGGTTGCTGAGGCAGGCGGATGGTTGCGGTGATGCGCAGGCCATCCTCGATCGGATCGACCGTGCAGGAGACCTTGGCGACGCCGGCCTCGGAGGCGCTGGCGGGGCGGGCCTTCAAGGCGGCGCGGATTGCGGCATCGGGCGCGCCGGGGGTGACGATTTCGGCGGAAAGCTCGACATAGGCGGGCATGCAGATGTCGCGGCAGATGCCCAACTCGACACTGGCGCGCAGGGTGACGGGGCGCGAAGGATCGCGGGCCTCGACCTCGACCGGCAGCACAAGGCCGCCCTTGTAGCCGATGGTCGCGTAGCCGTTGGTGTGAAACACCGTGGGCGAGGGCCAGTGCAGGACGACCGATTTCAGGTTGGTTGACCCCGACCAGTCGAATTGCGGCGGGATGCCCGCATCGCCCGGAGAACGCCAGTAGGTCTTCCAGCCCGGCGCCAGGTCCAGCCGCAGGCCCGCCATATGGGCGCCGCTGTCCATCTGCCAGCCGGGCAGCAGGGCGGCGGCCAGCACATCGTCTTGGGTGGTGCCGCGGGTTTCGGCCTGCGCCATGGGCAGGCCAAGGCCAAGAATCACCACGGCCGCAGTGGCCGCAAGGGGGGTGGAACGGTTCATGCGCCACAGGATAGGCATCGGCGCGGGGTTGGGAAATCACATCAGGGCGACGGCGCGTGATCTGTGGCCGCCTTGCCGCAGCGCGCGAGTGCTTGAGAAAACGGCGCGCCGGGGCCATGTTCAGGGGAACGGAGGGCCGGCGATGGACACGATTGAACTGGACGGGCATCTGGCGGGCAGGCTGCTTATTGCCATGCCGGGCATGGGCGATCCGCGCTTTCAGCGCAGCGTCATCTTCGTCTGTGCCCATTCCGACGAGGGTGCGATGGGGCTGATCATCAACAAATCGGCCGGAGATCTTTCGTTTCCGGGCATGCTGGAGCATCTGGGCATCAAGACCATGCGGGGCGGCCGCGATATTCGGGTGCGCTTTGGCGGGCCGGTGGAACGGGGCCGGGGATTCGTGCTGCATTCCGACGACTGGGGGGGGGGCGAGGCGACGATGCGGGTGCCGGGCGGGCTGCGGATGACCGCGACGCTGGACATTCTGGAGGCGATGGCGGGCGGAGGCGGCCCGGCGCGGGCGCTGCTGGCCTTGGGTTATTCCGGCTGGGGCCCGGGCCAGTTGGAGGACGAGATCGGGCGCAACGACTGGCTGGTGGCCGAACCGGGGGCCGAGCTGGTTTTTTCCGACGAAGATCCCGGCAAATGGGCGGGTGCCTTGCGGTTGATCGGGGTGGACCCGGTCACGCTGTCGGCCGCCTCGGGCCGCGCCTGAGAGCGAGGCCGCCGC
>JBATAV010000200.1:0-4411 GCA_049662025.1 Paracoccaceae bacterium
GCCGCCGGTCAGGGTGTCGATTCCGACCCCGCCGCGCAGCACATCAACCCCGCCCGCGCCATCAAGGCTGTCGTTGCCGCCCCAACCGAACAGCGCATTGGCCGCCCCGTTGCCGCGGATCACGTCATTGCCCACGTCCGAGCCGAACACGTTCTCCATCTCGAAATAGGTGTCGCCCAGCGCCGCGCCGTTTTGGGCGAAGGACAGATCCAGCGCCAGCGTGACCTGGCCGCCCAGCCGGAAGTCCAGCGTATCGACATCGGCGCCGCCGACAAAGACCTCGGCCGAATTCTGGTTGCCGAAGAAGGTATCCGCCCCCACGTCGCCGTAAACCGCGCCGTTGATCGTGCCGCCGGTGCCGACGTAACGGTCATTTTCCGTGCCCAGCAGCACATCGCCCTCGATGGTGCCGCCGCGATTGTCGATCAGGTCCAGTCCGGCCCCGGCGTCGATATTGCCGACGATCAGGCCGCGGTTCAGGAGCCGGTCGTCACCGCCACTCTGAAAGATATCGCCGGTGATCGTGCCGAAGTTCTTCACGATATCGTCGTTGTTGTAATAGTCACCCAAGACTGCAATGCGGGGCGAATAGATCGTCCCGAAATTGATCAGCATTGCTGCCGTTTCTGGTGTTGCCGAATATTGGGAAATCTCAACCGCAGAGTCGAAGGAGCCAGTCCCTGTACAGCTGATATGGCCGTAATTCAGCACGATTGCATTGTCCCCCACGACCCCGACGCCACTGAGTCCGGAAATCTCGCCGTGGTTCTCTACACTTGACCCTTGGCCTTGTATGTAGGCGCCATTGTAGTCGGCCGAAACGACGGATCCGCCAGCAAGGACAACCACCTGATTGTTGTTATCGGCCACACTGGTTCCGAGTTGAATCCCGTTGGCTTTCGCCCAGATTTCTCCGGCGATGGTGACGCTGTGATCGCCGGAATAACTGAAGACGCCAGCGCTGCCCGTAGAACCAATCAAACCGGCAGAGGTCAGAAACAGGTCATCGGTTGTTCCCAGGTCCACGCCAGCGCCGGGTCCGACGATGGTGGACGTGATGATTTGCAGTGCCATTTGAAATCTCCCAGGATTGAACCATCGGGACAGTGAAAAAGGCATTCCGGAGGAAAAAAAAGGGGCGCCCCGAGGCCAGAAGAGTGGGCGCGCATCGGGTCCGTCTGTCAAGCAGGCTTTACCGCAGCCACAGGCCTTCGCGTTTCAGGGTATTGCGGATCACCTGTTCGCGGTGCGGCAGTGCCGCCTGATCGAACAGCCCGCGCGCCTTGCGGCCCTTGTTGAGGTAGACCATCTGCTTGACCGGCGCCCAGTCGCGCAAGCATCGGCGGTTGTCCTTGTCCTCGGCCACCTGTTCCAGCACCGCAACGGCGCGGTCGCTTTCCTTGGCATATAGCAGCGGCAAGGTGCGGTAATGGCAGGTCACATCGCCATCCAGACCCGCAAGGCCGGGGCCGGGCCGCCCGCCACCCAGCGAGTGGATGACCAGGGGCAGGGCGATCTGGTCCAGCCAGGGGTAGATCTCCTGGCAGACCAGCGCGTCGGGCCGGTTGTCGCGGATTTCGCGGGCGTAGCTGAGGAAGCGCGCGCCGAAGCGGGCGGGGCTTTCGTGCAGGAACCACCCGGCGTTGAAGTAAAGATAACGCTGCCAGTATTCGTCGGGTTGCGAAAGATCGAGCGAGGTCTCGAATTCCAGCCCGAAGCGGTCATACAGCGCCTTCCAGGTCGCGGCGTAGCCCGGCCCGTAAAGCTCGATCACCGGCCAGGTGCCTTCGCGGCGCATGCTGGCCGTGGGCCTGGCGAAGTCGATCTCCAGCGTGGCAAGGTCGCCGGTGATCAGGGTGTCGGTGTCGAGAAACAGGAAGGGCTGGTCCGGCAGCGCGGCCAGGCCTTCGATCTTGTTGCCATGCGGATAGGCGGCCCCGAAGACGCGGGACTCGAAGGGCAGGATTTCCGCCCCCAGCTCCTCCAGCCGGGCACGCAGGGCAGGGTCGGTCAGCGCCGGGCTTTGCGGCCATTTCGCGCCGGGTTGCGGCTCCAGCAGGCAAAGCCGGCCGGAAAATCCCGGATTGGTGGCGCGCAGCGAGGCCGCCAGCAGCAGCGCCTCATAGCCCAGCCGCCCGCCCTGAACCACGGCGGCGATATTGAACGCTTGTGTCGCTTGCGGCTTTGGTGCCACCCTGAGCCTGCCCCTCTGGCTTTTGGTCCACTATAGGGGGGACATCCGCGTTGCGGAAGATTGATGACGGAGGTTTTCGATGAAGCGCCTTGCCCTTGCCCTGATCCTGACCACCGCCCCGGCAGCAGCCCAGACCCCGCCCACCGATCTGACCACCCCCGAAGGCGCGGCCTATATCCATGCCACGCTGGGCGGCGCGATGCTGTCATTCCAGAATCAAGGCGACAACGACCTGATCTATTTCACCAATCTTCTGGCCTGGCGCTGCGGCACCGCCTCGATCCTGTACGGGTTGAACGACGATCCGCCCACCACGCTGTTCCCCGCCGAACCCTGCTACCGCGAATTCCGGGAACCCAACGTGTTGCAACATGTCGGCGAACCGGGCTTTCCGTTCTTCCTGACCGTGCCGAAAGACTCGGTGCAGAAGATCACCATCCGTGTGCTTTACGAAGACGGCAAGATGGCCGAGTTCGTGTCCGAGAGGGCAAAGAACCTGATGCCCTGACCGCTCAGCTTGGGGTAAAGCGCAGCGACAGGCACGACATCCCGCCGTCCAGCTTGGCGCATTCGCTGTTGCCGATTTCGGTCAGCTTGAAGCCTGCGGCAACCAGCCGGTCGCGGGTGCGCGGGAAACCCGCCGGGAAAAGCACAGCGTCGTTGAAGCGGATGGCGTTGGCGGCCGCTTCCTCGCCGGGTTCCACCGCGATCACCCGATAACCGTCGAAACAGCCCGAGGCCGCCAGCCGGTCGGTGGCCAGTACCGTCTCGCCATCCATCAGCGAACAGTCGGTCTTGAAATGCAGGACACCGGGGGGCGTATGCACCTCGCGCACCGCATGGCCCCAATCGGCCACCAACCGGGTCAGTTCGGCAATGCCCGCGGCATTGGTGCGCGCCGACCGGCCGACGAGGATTTCGCTTTCGCTGACCAGAATGTCGCCACCTTCGATGAAGCTGCCTTCGCCCTCGATGCGCAGGACATGGCTGTAAAGCGCCGCCAAAGCGGGGGCCATCTCGGCAGACTCGCCCAGACGGCTGGGTGCGCCGGGGCGCATCACCACGGCCCCTTCGGGCAGGCAAAGGGCTGTGTCCTCGACAAAGACCGAATCCGGGTAATCGGGCAGGGCGGGCAGTTCGATGACCGTTGCCCCGGTGGCCTTCAGCGCGGCGACATAATCGGCATGATGCGCCTGCATCAGCCCCAGATCGGGTGCGCCAGTATCCACCGCGCGCAAGCCCGCAATGATCGACGCCGCCGGGCGGCGGGTGATGGCATGGGTGAAGCGGCAGGAACGGTCTGACATGGGCGGACTCCGATGCGATGCCCTTGTCGGGCACGACTTGGGGCGGGCTGCAACGGGCCTGCCATGAGGGCCGAGCCCCCTTCGCACTTCGGCCCACTGTCCCCCAAGGGGGATGGTGGGTGACCCTGGAATCGAACCAGGCGTGGGTCGCCCCGGCGGAGTTACAGTCCGCTGCCGCACCTTGCAGCTCGTCACCCGAAGTGGGGCGGGGTTTAGCCAAGGGCCGCGGGGGCGTCAAGGGTGGATCGGGCGACAATCCGGCGCTATAGGGGGCGCAACCAACGGAGTGCGGACATGAAGCCCGGATCGAAGAAGCCCACCTGGATCGTGGACAAGGAACGCCGCGTCAAGGCCGAGGCAAAGGAAACGCTGTGGCTGTTCGGCCTGCACGCGGTGCGCGATGCGCTCTTGAACCCCGCGCGCGAGAAATTGCGGCTGGTGGTCACCAAGAACGCGCTTGACCGGCTGGAAGAGGCGGTCGCCGCCTCGAGGATGGAGCCCGAAGTGGTGGAGCCGCGCAACTTCGACGTGCCGATCGACGAAGGCTCGGTCCATCAGGGCGCGGCGCTGGAAGTGCGGCCCCTGAACTGGGGGCGGCTGATGGATGTCGCCATTTCCGGCGCGGGGGCGCCGCTGGTGGTTCTGCTGGACCGGGTGACCGACCCGCATAACGCCGGTGCCGTCCTGCGGTCGGCCGAAGTCTTCGGCGCCCGCGCGGTGATTGCCCCCCGCCACCATTCGGCGCCCGAAACCGGGGCACTGGCCAAGACCGCCTCTGGCGCGCTGGAACGCCAGCCCTATCTGCGGGTGACCAACCTGGCCGAAGCGATGGAATCGCTGCGCAAGATGGGTTTCGTTCTGTTGGGGCTGGAAGGCGAGGCGCCGTTGACACTGGCCGAGGGCATCGCGC
>JBATAV010000201.1:0-5430 GCA_049662025.1 Paracoccaceae bacterium
CACCGGGGGCGTATAGAGGCCCGCCCCGGATCAATCAAGGGCAACGTAGGGTGGGCATTGCGGCCCACCCTGCTGGTAGGATCAGGCGCCGGCGGGCCAGTGGAACGAAGGCTGCAGGCCCTCATAAACGGGGCGGCCATCGGAGGGCTTGGCATAGCCTTTCGATTCGTCCCAAAAGGCGTGGTAGGTCGCTTTCGGGAAATGCGCGTCGTCGTAACCCATGACATTCGGCACCGCGACGCGGATACGCTTTTGCTTGTCATCCAGCATCAAGACCGCCCCGCAATCGGTGCAGAGGCAAATCTCCAGCGGACCGTTCGGGTTGTTGGCGTTGAACGGCACCCGTTTCATCTTTTCGGGGTGATCAACCTTAAGGTCACCATAGTTGAAAAAGGCGACATGAGTGCTGTGCTGCTTGGTGACAGCCTTGCAGACGTTGCAGTGGCATTCATGGTTGTCGATGGGTTCTGCGGCGGCAGTCACATGGACGTGGCTACAGCCCCCCGTATATTTCGCGGCCATTTTCAGTTCCTCCCGGTTATCCCGCCGTCCTCTCTCTAAGGCGGCGAGTCGCGGGCGAGCCTAGCACCGAAGGCGCAAAACGCGAAAGGCCCGCGCGCTGCTGCAGGGGCCGTTCGGCAGGGTGCGGCGGGGGGAACCGCCCGCTATTGGGGGTACCGGGACAGCGCGCAAGAATGCAGACCCGGCCACGACGCCCCGAAAGGCTGCACTATGCCGGATAGCTGCCCGAGGCGTCGTGGGTTTCCTGCCCGGTCAGGGCCGGGGTGAACACGCAGATGATCCGCATGTCGCCCTTGAGCGCGCGCAGGATATGCGCTTCGTGGCGGTCCAACACATAGACCGTGCCCGGTGCCAGCCGGTGCACTGCTTTGGTGGCGACATTCACCACTTCGCCCTCACCTTCGATGACATAGTTGGTCTCGACATGGTTCTTGTAGTGCAGGAGTTGCTCGGAACCTTCCTTGCAGATCGTGTCGTGCAACGAATAGCCAAGGCCGTCTGCCGCCAGGAGAATGCGGCGGCTTTCAAAAGCCTCTCCCTTCACATGGGCGGCGGTGTTCAGGATGGATGCCAGCGTGCGGACGATCATGGGGGCGAGCCTCGGGGATGATTATGGGCACTGACGAAGGGAAAGGCAGGATGGGCGCGCGTCAAGCAAAAACGCCCCCGCGTTTCCGCAGGGGCGTTTGCGTAGGGTGGGTGAAACCCACCTTTCCTTAGCCGCGCTCTTCGATGATCTCGACGAGGTGCTTGACCTTGTTCACCATGCCGCGGACGGAAGGGGTGTCTTCCAGCTCGCGGGTGCGGTTCATCTTGTTCAGCCCGAGGCCGATCAGCGTGGCGGTCTGGTCCGCCGGGCGGCGGGCCGCCGAGCGGGTCTGTTTGACGACGATGGTCTTCTTGCCAGTCATGATCAGGCCTCCACTGCTTCAGCTTCGGGCTTTTTCAGGATCTCGGCCACCTTCTTGGTGCGGCGGGCCGCAACCGAACGGGGCGAGGTTTCCAGCTTGAGGCCGTCCATGGTGGCGCGGATCATGTTGTAGGGGTTCGCGCTGCCGATCGACTTGGCAACCACATCCTGCACACCCAGCATTTCGAAGACGGCACGCATCGGGCCACCGGCGATGATGCCGGTACCGGCCGCGGCCGTGCGCATCACCACCTTGCCCGCGCCATGGCGGCCTTCGATGTCGTGATGCAGGGTCCGCGCATCCTTCAGAGGCACGCGGATGATCTGGCGCTTGGCCTGCTCGGTGGCCTTGCGAATGGCCTCCGGCACTTCTTTCGCCTTGCCCTTGCCGAAGCCGACACGACCACGCTGGTCGCCAACCACCACGAGCGCGGCAAAGCCAAAGCGCTTGCCACCCTTCACGGTTTTGCTGACCCGGTTGATCGCGACCAGACGGTCGGCGAATTCCGGCGTTTCTTCGGCCCGGTCCCGACGGTCACCACCACGCTGGTCACGACGGTTGTCACGTTCTGCCATTTGATTTCTCCTCAGAACTTCAGGCCGCCTTCACGAGCAGCATCGGCCAAAGCCTTGATCTTGCCGTGAAAGAGGAAACCGCCGCGATCGAAGTAGCACACTTCGACGCCAGCCTTTTTTGCCCGCTCGGCAATCGCTGCGCCAATCTTGGCCGCCGCTTCGACGTTGTTCTTGCCGACCAGGCCGAAGGATTTCTCCAGCGACGAGGCGGCAGCAACGGTCACGCCCTTCACATCGTCGATCAACTGGACCGAGATGTTCTTGGACGAGCGGTGGACAGACAGACGCAGACGGCCATGCGAGGTCGCCTTGATTTTGTTCCGGACGCGCTGGCGGCGCTTGAGGAACAGATCTCTTTTCGTGTTCGCCATGATTGCGCCCCTTACTTCTTCTTGCCTTCCTTGCGGAAGATGTACTCATCCTTGTAGCGGATGCCCTTGCCCTTGTAGGGCTCCGGCTTCTTCCACTCGCGGATGTTCGCGGCTACCTGGCCGACCAGTTGCTGGTCGATGCCTTCCACGATGATCTCGGTCGGCTTCGGGGTGGCAACGGTGACACCCTTCGGCACTTCGAAGTTCACTTCGTGGCTGTAGCCCAAAGACAGCTTCAGCACGTTTCCGTTGGCGGCGGCACGGTAGCCGACGCCCTGGATTTCCATTTCCGACCTGAAGCCGGTGGAAACCCCGGTGACGAGGTTCTGGATCATCGAGCGCGACATGCCCCACTGCTGGCGCGCGCGCTTGGAAAGGCCACGCGGGGCAACCTTGATGGTCTCGCCCTCGATGGTCAGCGTCACGTCGTCGCCTGCGGTGAAGCTGCGGGTGCCTTTCGGGCCCTTCACTTCGATGGTCTGACCCGAGATCGAGGCGCTGACGCCCTTCACCAGGTCTACGGGTTTTCTGCCGATACGAGACATGCCACCCTCCTCAGAATACGGTGCAAAGCACTTCGCCGCCAACATTGGCCGCGCGTGCATTTGCATCCGACATCACGCCCTTCGGCGTGGACACGATGGAGACACCCAGGCCGTTGCGGACCGAGGGGATATCCTTGACGCCCATGTACACGCGGCGACCGGGCTTGGACACGCGCTTGACTTCGCGGATCACCGGCTCGCCCTCGTAGTACTTGAGGCTGATGGAGAATTCGCCCTGACCGTTCGCGGTGGGGGCCTTTTCATAGCCGCGGATATAGCCTTCCGACAGCAGCACTTCCAGCACGCTGGCGCGCAGCGTCGAGGCCGGCGTCATCACGGTGGATTTGCCGCGCATCTGCGCGTTGCGAATGCGGGTCAGCATATCGCCAAGAGGATCGTTCATCGTCATATCCGGTCCTCCTTACCAGCTGGACTTGACCATGCCGGGGATCTGGCCGAACGAGGCCAGGTCACGCAGCATGATGCGCGAGAGTTTCAGCTTGCGGTAATACGCATGCGGGCGGCCCGTCAGCTGGCAGCGGTTGTGAATCCGCGTTGCCGACGAGTTGCGGGGCAGTTCGGCCAACTTGTGAGTCGCCTTGAAGCGCTCTTCGATCGGCTTGGTCTGGTCGTAGATCACCGCTTTCAGCGCGGCCCGCTTGGAAGCGTGCTGCTTCACCAGCTTGGCGCGCTTCACTTCGCGGTTCACCATGGATTTCTTTGCCATATCTTTGTCCTCGCGATCAGGAATTGAAGGGCATGTTGAACAGCTTCAACAGCGCCTTGGCTTCCGCATCGGTCTTCGCGGTGGTGCAGATGATGATGTCCATGCCCAGGACCTCGTCGACCTTGTCGAAGTCGATTTCCGGGAAGACGATTTGCTCTTTCAGGCCCATGGCGTAGTTGCCGCGGCCGTCGAAAGAGGTGCCCTTGACGCCGCGGAAGTCGCGGACGCGGGGCAGCGCCACGTTGATCAGACGGTCGAAGAATTCGTACATCCGGTCGCCACGCAGCGTCACCTTGCAGCCCAGCGGCATATCTTCACGCACGCGAAAGCCGGCGATCGAATTCTTGGCATGGGTGATGACGGCCTTCTGACCGGCGATCAGCGTCAGCTCTTCAGCCGCCTGCTTCACCTTCTTGGTGTCCTTGACCGCTTCGCCGACGCCCATGTTCAGGACGATCTTGTCCAGACGCGGGATCTGCATGTCGTTCTTGTAGGAAAACTCTTCCTTCATCGCGGCCCGGATCCGGCCCGCGAAGTCCGCCTTCAGGCGCGGGGTGTAATTGGCTTGATCCAGCATCAGAGCACCTCCCCGGTGGTCTTGGCGTAGCGCACCTTCTTGTCGCCTTCCATGCGGAAGCCGACGCGGGTGGCCTTGCCGGCCTTGTCCATCAGCGCCAGGTTCGACAGGTCGATCGGCATGGCTTTCGCCAGACGACCACCCTGCGAGGCGGCGGATTGTTTGGTGTGGCGGATGGCAGTGTTCACGCCTTCGACGACGGCTTTGTTGGCCGTGGGGTTGACGGCGGTAATCTCGCCCTTCTTGCCCTTGTCCTTGCCGGTCAGCACGATGACGGTGTCACCTTTTTTCAGTTTCGCAGCCATCAGAGCACCTCCGGAGCAAGCGAGATGATCTTCATGAAGTTCTTGGCGCGCAACTCGCGCACCACCGGCCCGAAGATACGGGTGCCGACCGGTTCGCCCTGGTTGTTCAGGATGACGGCGGCGTTGCGGTCAAAGCGGATCGCGGTGCCGTCTTCACGGCGGACTTCCTTGGCGGTGCGCACGACAACGGCCTTGCGGACGTCGCCCTTTTTCACGCGGCCTTTCGGAATGGCTTCCTTCACCGACACCACGATGATGTCGCCTACGGAGGCATAGCGGCGGTGTGAACCGCCCAGAACCTTGATGCACTGCACCCGGCGAGCGCCGGAGTTGTCAGCCACATCCAGATTCGTTTGCATCTGGATCATTTGGTTTCTCCCGACCTTTGAGGACCGCTATTCTGGCCCCAGGGTTTCGATTGACGAAGAACGGTGCGACGTGGGCCTCAGGCCCCGACAACCACCGTCCAGCGTTTGGATTTCGAGATCGGCGCACATTCCTCGATACGGACCGAGTCGCCAACCTTGAACGTGTTCGCCGCGTCATGGGCGCGGTATTTCTTCGACTTCCGCACGGTCTTTTGCAGCAGCGGGTGCTTGAACCGGCGTTCGACCAGAACGGTGATCGTCTGCTCGTTCTTGTCCGAGGTGACGACGCCTTGCAGGATTCTCTTCGGCATGTGTTTTCCCCTTACTTCGCAGCTTCAGCGGCTTTTTGAACCAGAACCGTCTTGATACGGGCAACATCACGACGGACGGCACGCATGCGGGCGGTGTTCTCAAGCTGGTTCGTCGCTTGCTGGAAGCGCAGGTTGAACGCTTCCTTCTTCAGCGCAACCAGGCTGTCGCGCAGCTGGTCGGGCGTCTTGGTCTTCAATTCCTTGGCTTCCATCGCCAA
>JBATAV010000202.1:0-2787 GCA_049662025.1 Paracoccaceae bacterium
AGATCGCACCATAAGCCGCCACCGCGATCGACCCGCCAACCTGGCGAAACATCAGCCCCGCCGCCGTCGCAGTGCCGATCTGCTGGCGCGGCACGGTGTTCTGCACCGCCGTCGTCACCACCGGGAATATCGTGCCCATGCCGACGCCAATCGCCAGCAGCGCGCCCCACAGCACCGGTGCCGGCATATCGGGCGACAGCTGCGTCAGCACCGCCATGCCCAGACCCGCCACCGCCAGACCGATCTGCGGCAGCACCCGGTAGCGCCCGGTCCGCCCCATATGCCGCCCCGACAGGGTCGAGGCCGACAGAATCCCCAGCGTCAGCGGGATCATCTCCCACCCCGATTGGGTCGGCGAGGTGCCCTTGGCAATCTGCAGATAGACCGGAATGAAGGTCAGCGTGCCGAACATCATCGCCCCCGCCACGAAACCGATGGCCGAGGTGACGTTGAACACGTTGCTGGAAAACAGCGACAGCGGCAGCACCGGCTCGCTCGCGCGGGTTTCCACCACGAAAAACGCCGCAAAGGCCGCCGCCGCCAGCGCCATCATCGCCAGGGCCTGCGGGCTGCCCCAACCGAAACTGCGTCCGCCCAACGATGTCACCAGCACCAGCGACGCCAGCGCCAGCGACAACAGCGCCGCCCCCAGATAGTCGATCTTGTGATCGACCCGGTGCATCGGCGTATGAAAGCCCCAGATGAAGCCCGCCAGCGCCAAAAGGCCAAAGGGCAGGTTGACGTAGAAGATCCAGTGCCAGCTTGCCGCCTCGACAAACCAGCCGCCGATCAAGGGCCCGATCACCGAAGACACCCCGAACACCCCGGCAAAGACGCCCTGAATCTTGCCCCGGTCGCGCGGCGGAATCACGTCGGCGATGATCGACAGCGCCAGCACGAACAACCCGCCGCCGCCCAGGCCCTGCAAGGCCCGCGCCGCGATCAGAAACCCCATCGAGGTCGCCGCCCCGCACAATATCGACCCCAGAAGAAAGATCGTCACCGACACGATCACCATCTTCCGCCGCCCGTACAGATCGCCCAGCTTGCCGTACAACGGCGCCACGATGGTCGAGGCCAGGATATAGGCGGTCACCACCCAGCTCAGATGCTCCAGCCCGCCCAGATCGGCCACGATGGTCGGCAGCGCGGTGGAAACGATGGTCTGGTCCAGTGCGGCCAGCAGCAGCAGCACCGCGACCGAAGAGATCACCAACCGCACCGAAGAGGCGCCAGTGACTGCCTCAGCGGCAGGAGAGGGGGCAGAAGAAGACATGCGGAACCGCCGGAAAATCGGACTCAGGGATGCGGATAAATGCCCTGCCGCGCGATATGTGTCAAGCGCACATAAATGTCATATGCACATGATTGACAGGCGCACAGGTTTGCGCCATGTGGAAAAAATGACCGACACCATCCCCCCCTCCCGCCCCGGCAAGGGCTCTCCCGGCTACCGTGCCGGGGTGGCGCAAGGTCTGGCCGGGCAGGGCTTTGCCCCCGCCGCGATCGAGGCGATGCTGGATCTGGACGCCGAGAATTTCCTTTACGTCCGCCGGGTGATGAAGGGCGACATCCCGCAGACCCTGATGGACGAAGTGGGCGCCGGGCTGGACGTGTCGCAATTCCACGCGCTTTCCGCGCTGTTGCGGATTCGCGGCGGCTATGGCCGGGCAGCCCCCCAGGACCCCACCGTCGGCCTTCTGGCCGAGGAACTGTGCCTTGACCCGTCGCGCGCCAGCCGCATCGCCGCCGATCTGGTCGACCGCGGCCTGGCCTCGCGCGGGGTCAGCCAGCAGGACGGTCGCCGCTCGATCCTGATTCCGACCGAGGCCGGCATGGCCCTGATGCAAGCCTTCCTGCAGGCCAAATGGCAGCGCACCGCCCGCGTCTTCGCCGATTGGACGGAAGACGAGATCACCAGCTTCGCGCACCTGTTCGCCCGCTACGCCGAAGGCATGCGCCAGCAGTACCCGGCGAAATCCGACCCGGCGGAAAGCTGAACAATCCAAGAACAGCGCTTTTCCTTTGCGCAAAGCCCCGCTATCTTGCCCGCCATGAACTCGTGGGACGAACCAGACCCCTATGACACCGCAGCCGCCCCCGTGCCGCTGTCGCAGCGCGCCATGGCCGCGCGCCCCACACCCTATCTTGACGACCTGAACCCCGCCCAACGTGCGGCAGTCGAGGCGCTGGATGGCCCGGTCCTGATGCTGGCAGGTGCGGGCACCGGCAAGACCAAGGCGCTGACCGCCCGCATCGTGCATCTTCTCAGCCTGGGCCGGGCGCGGCCCAATGAAATCCTCGCCGTCACCTTCACCAACAAGGCCGCGCGCGAGATGAAGCTGCGTGTTGGCCGCCTTCTCGGCGAAGTGGCCGAAGGCATGCCCTGGATGGGCACCTTCCACTCGCTGTCAGTGAAAATCCTGCGCCGCCATGCCGAACTGGTCGGGCTGAAGCCCAGCTTCACCATTCTGGACACCGACGACCAGCTGCGTCTCCTGAAACAGCTGATCCAGGCCCGCAACATCGACGACAAACGCTGGCCCGCCCGCATGCTGGCCGGGCTGATCGACGGCTGGAAAAACCGCGCCTTGACGCCCGACCGCGTGCCCTCCGCCGATGGTTCGGCCTACAACAACATGGGGACCGAGCTTTACGCCGAATATCAGGACCGCCTGCGCAGCCTGAACGCCACCGATTTCGGCGACCTGCTGTTGCATTGCGTGACCATCTTCAAGACCCACCCCGACATTCTGGTGCAATACCAGCGCTGGTTCCGTTATATCC
>JBATAV010000203.1:0-1730 GCA_049662025.1 Paracoccaceae bacterium
CAGGCGGCGGATGAAGTCCATCGCGCGTGCGGCTTCGGCCTTCAGCGACAGATGGAACCCGCGGGTGAACTGGGCCAGCGGGGACAACGTCAGATTTTCGCGGATCGCAATGCCTTGCACCAGCCCGTCGCGCTTGCGTCTTCGGGGATCAGCGCGATGCCGCGGGCGATCCGGGTGGCAACGTCGGCCTTGCCCAAGGTGCCGCCATTGACGAAAATGCGCCCGCGCGAATGGCAGGCGAGATGTGATCGACCGCAAAGCCGCCGCCGGGGCGGGGCAGGGTGATGTCTTCGGCGCGAAACCCTCGTCGCCGAAACGGCCAGGTTCGGCGCGGAGATGGTCCTTCGACCCCTCGCCGATCATGGCGTGCACGATCCAGGGCAGGTCCACCCCTTGCATGGGCCGCACGCCAGCGATGGCGCCATGGCGCAACATGGTGGTGTGGTCGCCGATGCGCAGCGGTTCTCCAGCCGGTGGCTGATGCAGACGCCCCGCGCCTTCAGGTCTCTGATCAGTTGAAAAAAACCTCGACCTCGGCGGCGGACAGCCCAGTGGTGAGTTCATCCGGGATCAGGATGCGGGCATCCTGCGCCAGCGCCTTGGCTCTTTCGACGATTTGTTGCTGGCCGACGCGCAGGTGAACTAGCGGCATGTCCGGGCCGATGTCCTGCTTAAGCCACCGCATAAGGACGCGGGCGGCGGCGGATTACGCGGCGGGGTCGATGCCATGCGCCACCGTCTCAGCCATGGAGCGAAAGCGGACTGGGCGGCCCTGCATCTCGATCCGGCCTTCGGTCAGTTCCTCGACTGGCAGCGCCTTTTCGGCGATCAGCGGCAGCAGCTTCGGGCAGTAGGTTTCTTCCAGCAGCGCCGTGACACGGGCATGATCGCCCGCCTCGCCGGTGGCGACGGTATCGCTTTCCGCGGTGGTCGGGACGATCTTGCAGCCGGGCGGGGCCCCGGCCAGCTGAACGGCACAGAGCAATGGAGAGCGGGGCATGGGAAAACCTGATACAAACGACCGGCGCGCAAAGGCCCGCGCCGAGCTGGTCTTTTACCGATCACTTGGCCAGGGCAAAGGTTTCCAGCTTGGCGGCGTTGTCGCCATTCACCAGCACGCAATCCATCAATTTCCTTTCCTCAATCCCGGTGGCGCCGGTCTTCAGGAACTGGTCGGCCTACGTCACTGCCATTTGCGCCTGCGCATGGGCCGGTTGCAGCACTGTGGCCTTGATGCCGCCATTCAGGATCGAATCGCGCAGGTCGTTCGAGCCGTCAAAGCCCACCACCACATCGGCGCGGCCCGCCGCCTCCAGCGCCGCGACCGGTTTCAGGTCGGGATACTGGTCGATCACGTCGTGATCGCCCTTCGACCGGAGGCCGGCAATGATGTCGGATTCCTTGCCGATCGGCTCGGCATAGTCGCCCGACTCGCCCATCAACTTGATGAATTCTTCCGCGTCCAACTGCGCGCCCTGATAGGTATTCGACGCAATCTGGCTGACGGCCACGCCGGTCGCGGCATTCTCGCGGTCGATCAGAAAACTGGGAACGCCCACGCTGTCCAGGTTAAGAGAGGTGGTGATCTTGCCGTTCGAGGCCACCGCCAACGGTGCGGTGGAATCCCGCGCCGACGTCAGGCTTTACGCCCGCCTCTGCCGCACCGTCCGGGGTCTGCGCGGCGCGCACCGGCGCCCTTTAGACTACGCGCTATTCGGAAAAACTGCTGC
>JBATAV010000204.1:0-2816 GCA_049662025.1 Paracoccaceae bacterium
AACAACATGGGGACCGAGCTTTACGCCGAATATCAGGACCGCCTGCGCAGCCTGAACGCCACCGATTTCGGCGACCTGCTGTTGCATTGCGTGACCATCTTCAAGACCCACCCCGACATTCTGGCGCAATACCAGCGCTGGTTCCGTTATATCCTTGTCGACGAGTATCAGGACACCAACGTCTGCCAATACCTCTGGCTGCGGCTTCTGGCGCAGGCCCACAGCAACATCTGCTGCGTCGGCGATGACGACCAGTCGATCTACGGCTGGCGCGGCGCCGAAGTCGGCAACATCCTGCGGTTCGAAAAGGACTTCCCCGGTGCCACCGTGGTGCGGCTGGAACAGAACTACCGCTCCACCCCGCATATCCTGGCCGCCGCTTCCGGCGTCATTTCCGCCAACGCAGGCCGCCTGGGCAAGACCCTGTGGACCGAGGCGCGCGACGGCGAAAAGGTCCGCCTGATCGGCCATTGGGACGGCGAGGAAGAAGCCCGCTGGATCGGCGAAGAGGTCG
Organism: Paracoccaceae bacterium; assembly: GCA_049662025.1. Taxonomy (GTDB): domain Bacteria; phylum Pseudomonadota; class Alphaproteobacteria; order Rhodobacterales; family Rhodobacteraceae; genus Pseudogemmobacter. The sequence goes on from JBATAV010000204.1 coordinate 515, forward strand.
AGGCGATCCAGCGCGGCACCCGCGGCTGGGATCCGGTCTCATTGGACCATCAGGCCATCCTCGTCCGCGCCTCCCACCAGATGCGCGCCTTCGAAGACCGCTTCCTGACCATCGGTCTGCCCTACCGCGTCATCGGCGGCCCGCGCTTTTACGAACGCGCCGAGATCCGCGACGCCATGGCCTATTTCCGCCTCGCGGTCAGCCCCGAAGACGATCTGGCCTTCGAGCGTGTGGTCAACCTGCCCAAACGCGGCCTTGGCGACAAGGCCCAAGCCGACATCCAGCGCACCGCCCGCGCGCAAGGCCTGTCGCTTCTGGACGGCGCCCGATCGCTGCTGGCCGCAGGCGGCATCGGCGGCAAAGGCGCCAACCAACTCCGCGCCTTTTGCGACGGTGTCGAGCGTTGGCACGCCGCAACCCTGCGCATCGGCCAAAGCCATATCGAACTGGCCGAGGTGATCCTCGACGAATCCGGCTACACCGGGATGTGGCAGAATGACAAGACACCCGAGGCCCCCGGTCGGCTCGACAACCTGAAGGAACTGGTCAAGGCGCTGGAACAATTCGACAGCCTGCAAGGCTTCCTCGAACACGTCTCGCTGATCATGGACAACGAAAGCGAAGAGGCGGCCGAAAAGGTCTCCATCATGACGCTGCACGCTGCCAAGGGCCTGGAATTCCCGGTGGTCTTCCTGCCCGGCTGGGAGGACGGCCTCTTCCCCAGCCAGCGCAGCATGGACGAAAGCGGGCTGAAGGGCATCGAGGAAGAACGCCGCCTTGCTTACGTCGGCATCACCCGCGCCGAACGGCTGGCGACCATCTCTTTCGCCTCCAATCGCCGGGTTTATGGCCAGTGGCAAAGCCAGCTGCCCAGCCGCTTCATCGACGAACTCCCCTCCGCCCATGTCGAGGTGCTGACCCCGCCGGGCCTGATGGGCGGCGGCTATGGCGCCGCAGCCCCTGCCTACAGCGGCTTCACCTCAACCCTGGAAGAGCGGGTGTCCAAGGCCGATGTCTACAACTCCCCCGGCTGGCGCCGGATGCAAGACCGCCAGAACAGCCGCCCGGTCAGCCAACCACGCGAGGCAAGGAACACGGTGATCGACCTCACCGCCGACAGCGCCTATTCCCCCGGCGACCGGGTGTTCCATATCAAATTCGGCTATGGTGCGGTGACCGGCATCGAAGGCGACAAGCTGGACATCCGCTTTGACAAGACGGGCGAAAAGAAGATCGTCGCCCGCTTCGTGATGCCCGCCGACCTGGCGGATGAGATCCCGTTCTGACCGGGTCGGGCCCCGGAGTTTGCAAGAACTCCGAACAGATTCCTTCAAGGAAATCCGGCCCTCACCGCCTGCGCTGCGCCAGTTGTTCCAGCGCAAAAAACGAAATTCCCGCCACCAACCCCCAGAACGCCGCGCCGACGCCCAGAAACGGCACCCCCGCTGCGGTGATCCCCAGCGTCAGCACGGCGGCAAAGCGCTGCGCAGGCACCGCCATCGCCGTGGCCAGCGCCCCCGTCAACGCGCCCAGCAGCGCCAAAGCCACCAGCGCCACCATCACCTGCGGCGGCAGCGCCCCCAGCAGCCTCAGGATGGCCGGCGAAAACAGCCCCAGCGCAGCCCAGAACCCGGCATAGGCCAGCCCCACTTTCCAGCGCTGATCGCGGTCCGGATGCACATCCGGCCCCAGACAGATCGCCGCCGTGATCGCCGCCATGCTGACGGTATGCGCGCCAAACAGCGCCGTCAGCGCCGAAATCCCGCCCGTCACCGCCAAGGCAGGCCGGACCGGCGGCTCATACCCCGCCGCGCGCATCGTGGCAAAACCGGGCAGGTTCTGGCTGGCCATGGTGACCAGATACAACGGCAGCGCCAACCCGACGATCACCCCCGGATCGAACTCCGGGCTTATGAAGACCAGCCGGGGCAGGGGCAGCGTCAGTGCCGGCCAGGCGGCAAATCCGAAGGAAAAAGCCAGCGCGAGCCCAGCCGCCAGCGCCGCAATCACCGCCACCGCCGGGTTCCACAGCCGCATCAGCGCGAACACCGCCAGCATCGGCAACACCAGCGCCGGTGCCGCCTCGGCAGCCCCTGCGCCCTTCAGCACGAAAGGCAGCAGCACCCCCGCCAGCATCCCCCCCGCAATACCGTCAGGAATCATCGCTACCGCCCGGCCCAGCGGCCGCACCGCCCCCGTCGCCGCAATCAACAGCCCCGTCACCACAAAGGCCCCGACGGCCTGGGTCATGCTGATGCCTTCGGTCGTCGCCACCAGCGCCGCCCCCGGCGTGGACCAGGCC
>JBATAV010000205.1:0-7470 GCA_049662025.1 Paracoccaceae bacterium
AAACCGGGGTGGCGGTGCTGATGGTCAGCCATGATCTGCATGTGGTGATGGCGGCCAGCGACCGGGTGGTCTGCCTGAACGGCCATGTCTGCTGTGAAGGCACGCCGCAGGTGGTGTCATCGGCGCCGGAATACCGCGCACTGTTCGGTCTGGGCACCAAGGGCGCGCTGGCGTTGTACCGGCACGAGCATGACCACGACCATGCCGAGCCGCATGACCACGACCATGACCATGACCACGGGCACCATCATGCTTGACGATTTTCTTCTGCGTGCGGCGCTGGCCGGGGTGGGGCTGTCGCTGGCGACCGGGCCTTTGGGGTCTTTCGTGGTCTGGCGGCGGATGGCTTATTTCGGCGATGCCACAGCGCATGCGGCCATTCTGGGCGTGGCGCTGGCGCTGGCCACCGATCTGCCGGTGGTGGCGGGCACGCTGGTGGTGGCGCTGGCGATGGCAGTGACGGTGGCGGGGCTGGCGGCCAAGGGCTGGGCGATGGACACCACGCTGGGGGTGATGGCGCATTCCGCACTGGCCTTCGGTCTGGTTGCGGTCAGTTTTCTGCCGGGGGTGCGCACCGATCTGTCGGCCTGGCTGTTTGGCGACATTCTGGCGGTCACCGGAACCGATCTGGCGCTGATCTGGGGGGGGGCGGCATTGGTGGCGGGGCTGTTGGTCTGGCGCTGGCAGGCGCTGCTGACCACAACGCTGAACGAGGATCTTGCCCATTCGGCCGGCCTGGACCCGAACCGCGAGCGGTTGATCCTGACCCTGGCGCTGGCGGTGGTGGTGGCGGTGGCGCTGAAGGTGGTCGGGGCCTTGCTGATCGCGGCCATGCTGATTGTGCCGGCCGCTGCCGCGCGTGGTCTGGCGCGCAGCCCCGAGGGGATGGCGGCGGGTGCGGTGGCTATCGGCGCACTGTCCTCGCTGGCCGGGTTGCAACTGTCGCTGTGGCAGGACACCCCCGCCGGGCCGTCGATCATCGTGGCGGCGTCACTGATCTTTGCCCTTGCGGCCACGTTCGGGCGGATGCGCGGGCATTGAACCGGAATTGCCCCAAGCCTGCCCGACCCTTGCCCCATTCCCGCGCTAGACAGCGGCCTTGACGGGGCCCTGACGGCCCCCCGCGCGCGACTTCTGGGGGTGACGCCATGCATCGACTTTTCGGCCTGGTGATGGGGCTGTTCTTCTCGCTGGTCGCAGCGGGCGGCTATCTGGCCTTCGACTACTGGAACGTCAACCGGATGTCGCGGATGGGCGATGGCGACGGCGTCTCGGTCGGCGAATACCTGGGCGGCTGGCTGTCGCTGGCCCAATCGGCCTCGGCGTCAGAAGCGGGCGGGCCGGTGATGCCGACCGAACTGGCCGCGATGCTGCCCAAGCCGCCCGAAGGCTGGACCCTGCGGCCAACCGATCCTGCGGATATCGACGCCTACATGCAGGCCGGTGCTGACGAAAAGCTGGCGCGCTATGTGCGCGCAGTGGTCAATCCGCGCGGCGGCAATGGCGTGCATGAGGCGCGGCAGACCTATGAGAACGGCCCCCGCAAGGTGGTGTTCGAACTGGTCCGCTATCCGAACTTCATCTTCACCAGCTTTGGTGCGGCGGCGCTGAAGATGGAATTGCAGATGACCCACGCCAAATACTCCGGCCGCGATTTCATGACCGTGCGCGGCATGGAATTCACCGAGGACCTGCTGCCCGAAGAGGTGGGCCTGCGTTATTTCTTCGGCACGGTGGCCGATCAGTTCTGGGTGCGCGTGCTGGCGCCAAGGACGATGACGGACGAGGAATTGCTGCCCTTCTTTGAAACCCTGCATGTGCCAGCGATGAACGCCGATGTCGTCGAAAAGGTGGCGGGCATGGGCGAGGTGCCGGTGATCGTGCTGGCTTCGGCCCTGCAAGAGGAAACCCGCGCCGCCCGTGATGCCGAACGCAACGACGAAGCGGCCATGAAGGAACGCCAATACGCCGAAAAACGCGCGCAGGCCGAGGCCGAGAAGGCCGCGCAACAAGAAGCCGCCCGCGCTGAAGAAGCGGCCCGCGAGCAAGAGGCGGCGGATCGCGCCAACGGGATCGAGACCGACCTGGAGACCGGCATCAAGGTGCGCAAGGGCACCGGCGACGGCAAGAAGGCCGCCGAAAAACCGAAAGCCGGTTTCGGGGCCGACAATTGCACCAAGGTCGGAACGCGCAAGGTTTGCGGCGGCGCTGGCGACGGCGGCTGAGGCAGAGGTCGAGGCTGACGCCCGGCAACGGTCGGGCGATGTGCCGTTGCGCAGCTCGTTTCCCATGGGTGTCGGCGTGATGACATCGTGGTTCTTGCGACAACTGTCCTTCACACCATTGACGCAGCCATCTGTCGTCTGGTCCAGAATGCAGACATCACCCGGCATCACTGTCAGCCTCAAAAAGCCTTGGCCATATCCGGTCGCGCCGCTGCCCGAAAGGTGATACACAACCGCGCCGCCCATGCTGACGGGCGCGCAGCTCAACACCGCCACGCCGTCGGGAAACGTACCCTCCAGGGTGAAGGCCGCCATCTGGTTCTTGTCGGTGCCGGTGATCACGATCTTCGGGCCGCCGCCGCTGGCTCGCCATGGCCCCAGGTAGGGTGCTTCGCCTTGCCAGCAGCGGTCCGGCCGGGGATCTGTCGGCAGCCGCCGGGCGAAAGGGCAGCAGTCAGCGCCGCCATCAACCCCTGGGCGCCGGGCGCCGCCTTGGGCGAGGCACAGAACGAGGCGCATTGAAGGGCTCCAATGAAAGGTATGCTTGAAAATCGGGGTGCGCGGGCGCCACGGCCGCCACGCTCCATCAGGTCATTTTCGCGCAAGCCCGGACGTCGGTCCGTGATCCGGCGCCGACTCCCTGCAAGCGGTCGAAACGCTTCATGTCGTTTTCTGACGTGAAGGGTCGGGCAGGCTTGCACGGCAATCAGGCTGTCTGTCACATATGCCCAAACCTCTTCGGGAGTCGGGTCCATGAAAACGCATGTCAAAGCCCTGGTCGTCGGCGGCGGGGCCGTCGGCACCGGCATCGCCTACCATCTGGCGAAAGCCGGCTGGGACACCATGCTGGTCGAGCGGGATGAGCTGACCTCGGGTTCCACCTGGCATGCGGCGGGGCTGCTGCCCCTGTTCAACATGAGCTATGCGACGACCCACATCCACAAATACTCGGTCGATTTCTACAAGGGGCTGGAGGCCGAGACGGGGCTGGACGCAGGTTTCTACGTCGTCGGCAACCTGCGCATGGCGCAGCGCAAGGAACGGATGGATGAGTATATGCTCTATTCCTCCGTCGCCGAGACGGCGGGCGTCTACCACGAATTCCTCAGCCCCAAGGAAATGAAGGACCGCTGGCCGCTGCTCCGCACGGATGATCTGGTCGGCGCGCTCTATCACCCGCAAGACGGCTACATCAATCCGGCCGACGTCACGCAAGCCATGGCCAAGGGTGCCCGCCAGCACGGCGCCACGTTCGAGCGCAAGATCCAGGTCGATGGCTATCGCTGGACAGGGTCTGAATGGATCGTCTCGGTTTCGCGCATGGTGGAACAGGGCGGAAATCTGGTGCCTTCGGACGAGAAATACGAGATCCACGCCGAACATGTGGTGACCGCGACCGGCAACCACGCCCAACGCACCGCACGGCTGCTCGGGATCAAGATTCCCGCCATTCCGGTGGAACACCAGTATATCGTGACCGAACCCGACCCGATGCTGGTCGAATATCGCAAGACCCACCCGCAGCACCCGGTGCTGCGCGATGCAGATGCCAAGTGGTATGTGCGCGAGGAGCGCGGCGGCTGGATCCTTGGCCCCTATGAGATGGGCGCGCCCGCACGGTTTGAATATGACGTGCCGCAGGGCTTCCGGGCCGATCTCTTCCCCTTGGATCTGGAGCGGATCGAGGCGGAATACATGTCGATGATCCACCGTCTGCCGTCCTCGGAAACCGTGGGCCTGAAAGACGATTTCAACGGTCCGATCTGCTACACCCCCGACGGCAACCCGCTGGTTGGCCCGGCGCCGGGCTTGCGCAACATGTGGCTGGCCGAAGGGTTCAGTTTTGGCATCACCGCGGCGGGCGGTACCGGCCATTACCTGGCCCAGCTGATGACGGAAGGCGAGGCCGAGATCGACATGGCCAGCCTGGACCCCAAGCGCTACGGCAGCTGGATGACCACCGAATACGCTGCGCGCAAGAACGAGGAATGCTACAACCACGTCTTCGTCCTGCACCACCCGGACGAAGAGCGCGCAGATTGCCGCCCCCTGCGCACCGCCCCTGCCTATGACCGCCAGATCGGCATGGGCGCGCAGATGGGCCAGGTGAACGGCTGGGAACGGCCCAACTACTACGGCCCCAAGGATGCGCCCAAGGGCTTTGACCACGACAGCCGCAGCTTCCGCCGGGGCGGCTGGTGGCCCTATGCGGTCGAAGAGGCCAAGGCCGTGCGCAATACGGTGGGCATCATCGACGCATCCGCCTTCACCAAGCATCTTGTGCGCGGGCCTGGTGCGACCGCGTTCCTTGACCACTTCACTTGCAACAAGCTGCCGAATGTGGGTCGGATCAACCTGACCTACGCCCTGACGGACCACGGCACGACCCGCACCGAATACACCATCGTGCGGCTGGGGCCGGATGAATACTACCTGATCTCGGCCGGCGCCTGGACAGCTTATGACTATGATTTCATGAAGAAATCAGCCGATGATTTCATCGCCGCCGGTGGTGGCCATATCGACATCCACGACATCACCACCCAATGGGGCGTCTATGCGCTGGCCGGTCCGAACGCCCGCGCCTTGTTGAAAGACATCGTGAAAGACCGCGATCCCGAAACGGTGCTCTCCAACAAGCGTTTCCCCTGGCTATCCTACCGCGATATCGAGTTGGGCATGTGCCCGGTCCGTGCCGTGCGCGTGGCCTATACCGGGGAACTCGGCTGGGAGCTGCACTATCCCGTAGAATTCGGTCGCTACCTCTGGGATCTGATCTGGTCGGCCGGCGAAAAGCACGGGTTGAAGGGCGTCGGCGCGCGGGCGCAGAACTGGCTGCGGCAAGAGAAATCCTATCGCGCCTTCGGCAACGAGCTGGGCCGCGACGCGACGCCCTTGGAGGCCGCGCTGGACCGCTTTGTGGACCTCAGCAAGGATTTTCGCGGTAAGGCGAAGATGCTGGAAACCGGGATCAGGTCGAAATGTGTGACAGTGCTGATCGACGGGCCTGATGATACCGACCCCTGGGGAAAAGAGGCGCTGCTGTTGAACGGCGAGAAGATCGGGCGCCTGACCTCGGGCGGCTATTCGGTGGCGTTTGGAAAGCAGATCGGCATGGGCTATGTGCGGCCTGATCTGGCCGAGGTGGGCACCAAGCTGAAAGTGAAGATCCAGCGACAGGAATGGGACGTGGTGGTGACCGAAGACAGTCCGTTCGACCCGACAAACGCCCGCATCCGGGTGGACGGTTAAGGCCGTGGGCCAAAATTCCTGAGAAAGGATTCCGCAATTTTCTTCGAAGAAAATTGGCCCCCTTCCCTTTCCCGCTGCGCCCGGCGAGAAAGGCGTGCATGACCACGACGCGCCCTCTCTGGCTCTTTGCCGCCCCGGTGATCTTCCTGATCCTTTGGTCGGCGGGTTTTGCGGTGGCCAAGATAGCTGTCACCCATGCCGCGCCGCTCACGGTGCTGGCGCTGCGCTATGTGCTCTTGTTGGCGATCCTGGTGCCGGTGGCACTGGTGCTGCGGCCGCGATGGCCATCGTTGCGCGGCACCCTGGACGTGGCTGTTGTGGGGTTCCTGATCCAGGTCGTGTATTTTGCCCTGTGCTATCTGGCCTTTCGGTCCGGAGTTTCGGCGGGTGGTGTGGCGATCGTGGTCTGCCTGCAGCCGATCCTGGTGGCGCTTTCCGCCCCCCGGCTGGTTGGCGAAACCGTCAGTGCCCGCGGCTGGCTGGGCCTTGGTCTGGGGCTGGCCGGGGCGGTGCTGGTGATCTTCGGGCGTTCGGCGATTGTGGCGGAAAGCGCCTTCGGAGTTGCCTGCACCGTGGTGGCGCTGTTCGGAATCACCGGCGGTACGCTTTATGAAAAGCGGTTCGGCGCGGCGCATCACCCGGTGGTGTCGAACCTGATCCAATGTGCCGTTGGCGCGGTCGTCTGCGTGCCGCTGGCGCTGCTGCTGGAGGACGTGTCGATTGACTGGGCACCGGAGTTCATCTGGGCCATGGCCTATCTGGTGCTGGCCAATTCGCTGCTGGCGATCAGCCTGCTTCTGGCGATGATCCGGGCGGGGGAGGTGGCGCGGGTTTCGGCGCTGTTCTATCTGGTGCCGGCGCTGTCGGCGCTGGTGGCCTGGCCCCTGTTGGGCGAGGCGATGCCGCCTTTGGCCTGGGGTGGGATGGCGCTGGCGGGCCTGGGGGTGGCGATGGTCAGCCGAAGTGGTGTCCCGAGTCGGGACGCGGGGGCGAACGCAAGGAAATCAAAGGCTTGACCGGGCCGGTTTAAGGGTTTGTTAACCCTTTCGCGCCCCACCGAGCGACGGGTGTGGCAGACCAAGCTGCGCCGACAGGCCGGCAAGTGCTGCCCGCGCCGGGGCGGACCAATCGGCCCCGGTTGCGGCGTAAAGCGTGGCCTGGCTTTGATGGATCAACCCGTCGGACAGGATTTTCAGGTGGTTGGCGCGCAGTGTCTCGCCCGATGAGGTGATGTCGGCGATCGCCTCGGCGGTCAGGTTCTTCACGGTGCCTTCGGTGGCACCCTGGCTGTCGACCAGCGCATAATCGGCGACACCATTCAGGGTCAGGAAGTCGCGCACCAGCCGGTGATATTTGGTGGCGATGCGCAGCCGGTGGCCGTGGGCGGCGCGGAAGGCCGCCGCCGCGGCATCCAGATCATCCAGCGTATCGACGTCGATCCAGGCGGCGGGCACGGCGATCACCAGATCGGCGTGGCCAAAGCCCATCGCCGCCCAGTCCAGCACCTGCGCCTGCCAGTCGGCCAGCTTGTCGCGCACCAGATCCGACCCGGTCACCCCAAGGTGGATGCGCCCCGCCGCCAGTTCGCGCGGGATCTCGCCCGCCGAAAGCAGCACCAGTTCCACGCCGTCGACGCCCTGAACGGCACCGGAATATTCCCGCTCATTGCCGGTGCGGGCCATGGTCACGCCGCGCGCGCCGAACCATTGAAACGTCTTGTCCATCAGCCGGCCTTTGGACGGCACCCCGATCTTCAGCATCGCACGGGTCATCCCTGGGCCCCCCGCAGCCGCGCCACCAGACCGGGGCGGATGATGCCACCCACTGCCGGAATCGACCGACCCGCGCCGAGGACAGCCGTCAGCGCGTCATAGCGGCCACCGCTGGCGACGGGGGGCAGATCGGCCGGGCCGTGGAAGGAGAAGACGAAGCCGTCGTAATATTCCAGCGTTGTGCGGCCGTGGCTGGCCTCGAATGGCAGGGTGGCCACATC
>JBATAV010000206.1:0-8315 GCA_049662025.1 Paracoccaceae bacterium
ACACCAGCGTGACCACCAGATACAGGAGCCCCGCCGCCAGAAAGAAGGTGAAGTACGACCGCGTGCTGCTGGCGGCCTGCCGGGTTTCCTGGGTCAGTTCGTTGAACCCCACCACGGCCAGCAAGGCGGTATCCTTGGTGGCGATCAGCCACAGGTTGGCCAGACCCGGAATGGCAAAGGCCATCATCGCCGGGATCGTCACCCGGCGCAGCATCAGAAAGGGGGCCATGCCAAAGGCGCGCGCCGCCTCGATCTGGCCGATCGGCACCGCCTTGATCGCACCGCGCAGGATTTCGGTCGCATAGGCACCCTGCACCACGCCCAGAACCCCGATCCCGGCGGCAACGCCGCTGATCTCGACCCGGCCATAGCCCATCGCCTCGGCCAGCCTGTTGATCAGATCGGTGCCCACATAGTAAAGCAGCAGGATCAGCACCAGTTCCGGCACGGCCCGCACCACCGTCGTATAGACCGCCAGAAGGTCGCGCGCCACCGGGCCGCCGTACAGCTTGCCATAAGCGCCGGCAAGCCCGATCAGCAGTCCGACGCCAAAGGCACCAAGGGCGATTTCCAGCGAATGCATGAGACCGCGCAGAAGGTTCCCCCCCCAGCCGGGAGGGGAAAGGGATAGCAGGGCAAGGGCCTGATCCAAGATGCTCAGTCGCCGTAGATGCTGGCGGCGAAGTAGTTCTTGGTGATCGCGTCATAGGTGCCGTCTTCACGGATCGCCTTGATCCCGGCGTTGATCTGCTCGCGCAGCGCATCGTCGCCCTTGCGAACACCCGCGCCCACGCCAAGTCCCAGGATCGCCGGGTCATCCTTTACCGAGCCGACGATTTCGCAGCAGGCGCCCGCGTCGGTGGCGGCGAAATCGGCCAGCGCGATACTGTCGGCCTGGGTCGCGTCGATCCGGCCGGCGGCAAGATCCTGGTTGATCTCATCCTGAGTCTGGTAAACGCGGATTTCGGCGGCATCGGTGAAATACTGCTGGGCATAGGCCTGATGCACGGTCGAGGCCTGCACGCCGATGATCTTGCCGGCCAACCCTTCCGGGGTGGCGGTGATGCCCGAACCCTTGGCCGTCATGATAACCGTCGGCGTGTTGTAATATTTATCCGAGAAATCAATGGTCTGCATCCGCTCTTCGGTGATCGACATCGAGGCCATGATGGCGTCGATCTGCTTGCCGGTCAGCGAAGGGATGATGCCATCCCACGCGACCGGGGTGATCACGCAATCCATTTTCTCGGCGGCGCAGATGGCTTTGGCGATATCGACCTCCCAGCCGACCCAGGTGCCCGAGGCATCCAGCGAGGCGAACGGCGGATAGGGTTCGGCGGCGATGCCGATCTTGATCTGTTCGGCCATGGCCGCACCCGCGGTCAGTCCAAGCATGGCAATGCCGGCCGTGAGAAGTGTCTTGAGTTTCATGTTAGTCTCCCCGTTCGTGGTTGGTTGTTTCCGCCGTCAATCGACGGATTTCAGGAATTGTTTCAGCCGGTCTGATCTGGAGTTGCCAAACACCTGCTCGGGCGGGCCTTCCTCTTCGATCCGGCCTTCCGACAGATAGATTACATGGTCCGACACTTCGCGGGCAAATTTCATCTCGTGCGTCACCAGAATCATCGTCCGCCCCTCGGCCGCCAGATCGCGGATCACCGTCAGCACTTCGCCCACCAGTTCGGGGTCCAGCGCGCTGGTCGGTTCATCAAACAGCATCACCGACGGGTCGATGGCAAGGGCACGCGCAATCGCCGCGCGCTGTTGCTGGCCCCCAGACAGATAGGACGGATAGACATCGGCCTTTTCCGCCAGTCCAACCCGGTCCAGCAGCGCCATCGCGCGCTCATGCGCTTCGGCCTTCGGCACGCCCAGCACATGCACCGGCACTTCGATCACATTCTCGATCAGGGTGCGGTGGGTCCACAGGTTGAAGGCCTGGAACACCATGCCCAGCCGGGTGCGGATGCGTTCGATCTGCTTGCGGCTGGCCGGGGTGCCGTCGGGGCGCATGACGATTTCCTCGCCGCCGATGACGATCCGGCCCGAGGTAGGCGTCTCAAGAAAGTTGATGCAGCGCAGGCAGGTGGATTTGCCCGACCCCGACCCGCCGATGATGGCGACCACATCGCCTTTCTTCGCGGTCAGCGAAACACCCTTCAGCACTTCCAGCGCGCCAAAGGACTTGTGCAGGTCTTCGACACGGATAGCCTCTTCCGTCGCCGTCGCCGTCGTCTTGTCTGGTCGGGTGGTGTCTGTGGCCGCCAAGCGCAATCTCCGAGAATCTGCCTCCAGTAGCGAACAAATCCATCAATTCTGCAAGCGTATAATTATATGTCCGGCAGATCGGGCGCAGCCTGCCCGAACCCTCGGCCTCGGCCTGGTCCTCGTTTGCCCAGGCCGACGCGCGAGCATCGTCCCGAAACCGCCGTCAAAACTTAACGCGCGGTTAATACCGCAGGCAAGTTATTGATTTTCCTATAGCCGCCTGGCGTCCCGAGTCGGGACATTGCTGATCGCTCGATCCGCAGGCCATCTTGGAAGCAGACACTTCTGTCAATCCAATCCGGAATTCGTGACAAGGCCCTGACCTGATCCCGGCATCTCGATCCGACGGCCCGAAGACCGCAACTGCCCCTCGGCCTCCAGTCGTTTCATCAGACGCGACAGCGTTTCAGGCTGAACCCCCAGAATGTCGGCCAGATCCTGGCGCGAGATCGGCAGGCGCATCCGCCACGCGCCACCACCCTCTTCGCCATGTGCCACCATCAGCTGGTTCAGAAGCCGCAGGAGGCGGGTCTTGTTGGGCAGGCGCGCGGCCTCATGGATGCGTTCATGGCACAGGTCCAACTCATCGGCGCAGCGCTCGGCCAAGCGGGCGAGAACAGCCGGACAGGCCTGCACCACCCGCCGCGCATCGCGCCGCGCGACCACGCAGATGCGCGAGGCAACCAGCGCCTGGGCTTCTGTCCGATGCGCCCGACCGGTCAGAAAGGCGCGATAGCCGACAAGCTCTCCGGGATAGGCAAGCCGCAGGAGGCTTGAGCTGCCGTCAGCGCCGAAGGTGCGAATGGCGATCAGCCCGCGCGACACGCAATAGACCCCGTCACTGGCCGATCCCTGCCGATAAAGCAGGCTTCCGTCAGCCAACTCGCGTCGCGTGAAACCACGGGCGAGAGTGGACAAGGCACTGCCGGCCACCGGCTGCCACAGGCTTTGCGCATGAAAGGAACACTTCGCGCAGGGGTGATCGGTCTCTTTCATCCAGCCCTTTGAACATCGTAGCCACCTTGGCCCTGGGTCGCACGACGGCATCGCCGAATTGATGCTGAAATCTGGCTGCAAGTCTTGATGGAAATCAACCAACCTGGGAACAGCCTCTTTTTTCGGCCCGGATAGGTGAAATTTTTTGACGATCGTCAATGACGGCGCGGCAGGCGATGCCCAGTTTCGCCGCGTGTCCTGGCCCAGTCCAGCGGCCCGTGCAGGAAGGACCCGGATTTGTTCGACTCTCCAACGCCAAGGCAGCCGATGCAGCCGCCCAAGCCCGTGTCGCGTGTCGGAAAAGTGTCGCCCTGGGCCTATTTCAAGTTGTTCAAGAAGGATATCCTGTCCGCCCAGCCCGCGCGTCTTTACCACGCCTGGATGGCCGAATTCCGCACCCCGTTCTTCCGGTCATACATGTGCAACGACCCCGCACTGGTCGATCTGGTGCTGAAGGAGCGCCCGATGGATTTCCCCAAATCCGAGCGCATTCGCACCGGGTTGAAGCCGCTTCTGGGCGAATCCATCTTCATCTCGAACGGCGATCTGTGGCGGCATCAGCGCCGCATCATAGACCCCGCCTTTGAGGGAGGCCGGCTGCGCAGCATCTTTCCCGCCATGTGGGACAGTGGTGTGGCAGTGGTCGAAAGACTGCGCCCCTTGGCCGATGGCCGCCCGGTCGAAGTGGAAAGCCACGCCAGCCATGTGGCGATGGACGTGATCTTCCGCACCCTCTTTTCGGTGCCTATCGAGCATGAGATAGCCAACGCTGCCTTTTCCACCTTCCGCGAGCATCAGCAGGAACAGCCGGTGGCGAATCTGCTGGCGCTACTGCCGCTGCCAAAGTGGTTTCCGCGCCTGCATTCGCGGCGCACCCGGCGAACGGCGGCCACGATTCGCGGGCTGATCGGGCAACTGATCCATGCGCGGGCCGGGCAGATTGCGGCGAAGACAGCGCCCGATGATCTTGCCACCAAGATCATGACCACCCCGGACCCCGAAACCGGCGCATGTTTCGACGCCGAAGAGATGATTGACCAGGTCGCTATCTTCTTCCTGGCCGGGCACGAGACATCGGCCGCGGCGCTTGCCTGGGCGCTGTATCTGCTGGCCACGCATCCCGAATGGCAGGACCGGGTGGCAAATGAGGCGCTGGCCTCTTACGAGCCGGACAAGATCTATTTCTCGACCCTGCACAAACTGCGCGACGCCCGTGCGGTGTTCCGCGAGGCGATGCGGCTTTATCCCCCGGTGCCAATGTTCGTGCGCGAAGCGGCCTGCCCGGAACATTTCCGCGGCCGCGACATCGCCAAGGGCTCGCAGGTGATCCTCAGCCCCTGGCACCTGCACCGGCATGAACGGCTGTGGGATCGGCCCGACGACTTCGACCCGGGCCGGTTCGACACGCCGAACGGCCGCGCGGGTCTTCGCAATGCCTATATCCCGTTTTCCGCCGGGGCGCGGGTTTGCCCCGGATCGGCCTTCGCGATGGCCGAGGGGCCGCTGTTGCTGTCGATGCTGGTGCGCGCCTACCGGTTTGAACCCATCGAGGGGCAGGTTCCGGTTCCGGTTGCCCATCTGACCGTGCGCGCCCGCGACGGCATTCATCTGCGGCTGACCCCGCGCGACCAGACCAAACCGAAAGGCAAGACCGAAGCATGACCCGCCCCCCTGCCCTCAAGGCCTGGCCCTATTGGCTGACGCTGACCTTCGTGCCGCTGGTGCTGTTGGCAATCGAGCACGGTGGTTGGACCATTCTCCTGATCCCCGCCTATGGCTGGGTGCTGATGCCGATCCTGGACACGATCCTGGGCAAGAACCTGACCAACCCAGATCCCGACACCCCCGACAGCCAATTGTTCTGGTTCCGCCTGCTGACCTGGATCTGGTTCCCGATCGAGTTTTGTTTGGTGTTCGGCGCGATCTGGGCACTGACCCGGTCGGGCAGCTACAGCACGTTGGCGACCCTTGGCATCATGTTCGGCATCGGGGTCACAACCGGCACCGTTGGAATCGTCTATGCGCATGAATTATTTCACAAACCCAGCCGGGCAGAGCGGGCCTTGGGTGATCTGTTGATGGCGATGGTGCTTTACGGCCATTTCCGGACCGAGCATCTTCTGGTGCATCACCCCCATGTCGGCACCCCGCGCGACACCGTGACCGCGCGCTACAATGAGAGCTTCCTGCGGTTCTTTCCGCGCGTCCTGCGCCAGGGTCCGGGGTCTGCCTGGCGGGCCGAAAGGGCGATGCTGGCGCGGCGCAAGCGCGGGCCATGGCATCCGTCAAACCCGATCTTCAAGTATCTGGCGCTGCAATTGGCCTTTCTGGCGCTGGCCTTCGCCATCGGCGGCTGGATCGGAGTCGCCCTTTTCGCGCTGCAAGCCTTTGTCGCCGTCTGGCAGCTGGAGCTGACCAACTATGTCGAACACTACGGGCTGACGCGGAAATATCTGGGCGAAGGCAGGTATGAACCGGTCCGGGCGCATCATTCCTGGGATTCTGCGCACCTTGTCTCGGGCCTGTTGCTGATCAACCTGCAACGGCATGCCGACCACCACCTGCACCCGATGCGGCGGTTTCCGCTGTTGCAGATCTTCGATGAGGCCCAGGCGCCGCAACTGCCGACCGGCTATCCGCCGATGACCTCGATGGCGATGATTCCGCCGCTTTGGCGGCGGCGGTTCAATCCGCGTGTCCGCGACTGGCGGCGGCAGTTCTACCCCGAGATCGTGGATTGGACGCCCTACAAGACCATGGCCTTCCCACCGCCGACCGGCGCGGGCTGAACTGCCGACTGGCACCAGGCGCTGATCGCGGCGGGGTCGCCGGGCAAAGCTTCGGCCAACCCGCCGGAGAAGGCCTCGAAATCGGCCCGGCAGGTCTTGCCGACACCGACCAGAACCGGAATCCCTTGGTCCAGAGCCTTGGCGATGACGGCGCGGAACCCACGGCCTGCGGCCTCTTCGGGGCCGAACTTGTTCAGAATGAACATCTGCGCCGCGTCCAGCTGGCCGTTTTCCACCTGCGCCACGGCATCGGCAATGGCGGCAGGGTCCAGACGGCAGGCGTCGGAGCCTTCGCCCAGATCTTGCGTGATCTTGATCACCGGACCATGCGGCAGCACCCGCACCATCATGTCACAGCCATTGGCAAAGGCGCTGCAATGTCCGTTGTCCTTGACGATTCCCGCCGTGCGGATCTTCTGCCCGTCCAGAACTGCCGCCGTTTCGGACAGGAGCCGGTCAATTTCTCCCCGCCCTTCAACGCTGACAAACCCGATCTTCATGGTCGTTCCCTTCACGCTTCAACCTTGGCGCCAGATCTGGCGCCGGACCATGCGGCCCCGGTGGCCCCGGTCAGGAAGCCGTCGCTCAACCTGATTGCCGGATACGCCTCAAGCAACGCCGCCGCCACCCCGCCGCGGCTGACCCTGCCATCCAGACGCCCGCGATAAAGCGCACAAACCGCCGCGAAATCGCCAGTCTGCGGCGACAGGCGCAGGGCCGAAACCCCGGCGTCGCGCAACAACTCGACCTGATGATCGACGCAGGCGAAGGTGTCCGACAGGGTCTGCACGCCGTTCATGGCCAGGAATTTCTGGCCTTCGAGGGTGGAGACATCCAGCCCGTCAGGATCATCCTCGCAGGCGAACTGGCAATTGTCCTTGGTGCGGCCATGCAAGCGAGCATGATAGCACCGCCCCGAGATCGCCAGCGGCAACCGGCCATGGCCCCAGACCTCGACCTTGACACCCAGATCGGCCGCCGCCCGGGCCAGGGTGCGGACCTGATCCAGCGGCAATTCCGGCGGCAGGCAGACCTGCCTGGCCCCGCGCGCGGCCAGCCATCCCAGCGTGCTTTCGTTATAGACGTTGACCAGAGGCCCAACCGAAAACGACGTCTTTTCGGGCAGATAGGCCAGCATGGTCAGGTCGTTCACCTCAACCTCGATCCCGGCTTCGATCAACTCGGCGCTGAGTTTGCGTTCGCGTTTCAGCGTGATCAGCGCCAGCGAAGTCACCGCAACCTCTTTGCCCGCCGCAAGCAGCGTCTCGATGGCCGCCGGTATGCGGTCTTGAAAGAACGGCAACCGCTTGGAACAGACCAACTCCCCCAGCACCACACGATTGACGGGGGCCTTGGCCAGGCTGTCGTAAAAGGTGGCCCAGTCTTCGGCTTTCCAGAAAAACTGGTTCGGTCCGACGGTCAGGTCCATGCCCTACCTCCAGGTTTTCTTGTAGGCCCCGGCGGTGGCAGCCTGGCCTTCGGTCAAGCTGGTCAACATGCCTTCGGGCATTGGCAGACCGGCGGCGTGCGCATCGACGGCGGCGCGGAAATTGCGCACCACCTGCGCCACGTAAGAGCGTGAACGTTGCCGCCCCTCGATCTTCAATGCGGTCACGCCGGCCTTGGCCAGCTGCGGGATCAGCGCCTCAGCGTTCAGGCTGACGGGGTCTTCGAACAGATGGCCGGTGGCCTCGCCTGCGCTGAAGCAGCCTTTGCACAGAGTCGGATAGGGCGCAGGTTCGCCGGCGCCGACGCGGTGGATAGTGTAGCCGCCCAGTTTTGCCGACAGCTCGCCTCGGTCGTCGTGGTATTCGACATGGTTGGCGGGGGAACAAACGCCGTTCATGTTGGGCGATTTCCCGGTGGCATAGGACGACAGCGAACACCGCCCCTCGGCCATGACGCAAAGGCCGCCAAAGACGAAGACCTCGATCTCCACTTTGGTATCGGCCTTGATCGCGGCGATTTCCGGCACGGATAGAACACGGGGCAGAACCACCCGACGAACCCCGAATTCGCGGCCGTAGAAGTTGATGACATCGGCATTCGCGGCCGCCGCCTGTACCGAGAGATGCCGCCGCAGGCCGGGATGCTGGCGCGCGGCATGGGCCAGCAGGCCCAGATCGGCCACGATCACCGCGTCGGCCCCGGCGCGTTCGGCATCGGCAATGGCGCTGTGCCACAGCGCCTCGGCCCCGGCGCGGGGGAATGTGTTGATCGCGATCAACACCGTGGCGCCGTGATCATGCGCAAAGGCCACCC
>JBATAV010000207.1:0-2309 GCA_049662025.1 Paracoccaceae bacterium
CGCTACACCACGCTGATCGGCCGCCTGGGCCTGCGCCGCTAAACCGCGACTTCTTGGTGACAGATTGTGCCGCGTCCCCAGAAGGGCGCGGCATCGTCATTTCCCGGGGTTGGCGTCCAATGGATGCGCCGAGCGGAACCCGACCGCCAGCCGGTTCCAGACATTGATCGTGGCAATCGCCACCGTCAGGTTGACCGTGTCCTTTTCCGAAAAATGCGCCCGCATGTCCTGATACAGCGCATCCGGCGCGCCCGCCTCGCCCATCCGCGTCAGGGCCTCGGTCCAGGCCAGCAAGGCACGCTCGCGCGGCGCAAACACCAGCGCCTCGCGCCAGACGCAGACCAGCGCGATCCACTGTTCGCCCAAGCCATCCTTGCGCGCCTCCTTGGTGTGCATGTCCACGCAATAGGCGCAGCCGTTGATCTGCGACGCCCGCAGCTTCAGCAGGTGGATCAGCCGTGGCTCCAGCCCCGCTGGCCCGTGCAGATGGTTTTCCAGACCAAGAATGGCCCGAAACGCCGCCGGATCAACTTTTTGGTAGTCCAGGCGCTGCTCCAAAAGCTCTCCCCCGTCCCGCAGGGCGAATGTCGCATCGATGCTCTACCCCGGCATCAGGGGTGTCAAGATGGCGGCCCAATCACCGCCCTTCCCAAAGCCGGCCAATTCCTGTATGCCCCGCCGCATCTGCGACGTGAGGCCCGCCCCCGGCCGCATGCAAAGGATAGGGGGCGGCGGCAATGGGGCCGCCATACAAACAGGAGGACGCAGGCAAAGGGCCGCGGATGCCTCCTATGGGAAACGACATATGTTCAACGTGACGAAAAAATCCATCCAGTGGGGCAATGAAACGCTTACTCTGGAAACGGGACGGGTTGCGCGCCAGGCCGATGGGTCGGTGGTGGCAACGCTGGGCGAAACCCAGGTGATGGCCAACGTGACCTTCGCCAAAACGCCGAAGCCGGGGCAGGACTTTTTCCCCCTGACCGTGCATTATCAGGAAAAATACTATGCCGCGGGCAAGATCCCCGGCGGCTTCTTCACGCGCGAAGCGCGACCCTCGGAAAAGGAAACCCTGGTTTCCCGCCTGATCGACCGCCCGTGCCGCCCGCTGTTCGTCGAAGGCTTCAAGCATGAAGTGCTGGTCATGGCGACCGTGCTGTCGTGCGATCTGGTCAACGACCCCGACGTCGTGGCGATGATCGCCGCCTCGGCCGCGCTGACCATTTCGGGCGTGCCGTTCATGGGCCCGATCGCTGCCGCCCGCGTCGGCTTTGCCAATGGCGCCTATGTGCTGAACCCCGACATGGATGACATGACGCAGCTGCGCATGAAGCCCGACCAGCGCCTTGATCTGGTCGTCGCCGGCACCAAAGACGCCGTGATGATGGTTGAATCCGAGGCTTACGAGCTGACCGAAGAGGAAATGCTGGGCGCCGTGGTATTCGGCCATGAGCAGATGCAGCCGGTTCTCGATCTGATCATCGATTTCGCCGAAATCGCCGCGAAGGAACCCTTCGACTTCTCGCCGCCCGACATCACGGGCATCAGCGCAAAGGTCAAGAAGGCCGGCGAAAAGGCCATGCGCGCCGCTTTCGCCATCCGCGACAAGCAAGAGCGCACCAATGCGATTTCTGCCGCCGTCACCACGATCAAGGCCGCGCTGTCGGAAGAAGATCAGGCCGATGCCAACCTTGGCCCGGCGATCAAGAAGCTGGAATCGGCAATCCTGCGTGGCGACGTGGTGAAAACCGGCACCCGCATCGACGGCCGCGACACCAAGACCGTCCGCCCGATCATCTGCGAAAACGGTGTCCTGCCGCGCGCCCATGGTTCGGCCCTGTTCACCCGCGGCGAAACCCAAGGTCTGGTCGTGACCACCCTCGGCACCGGCGAGGATGAACAGATCATCGACGCGCTGAACGGCAACTACCGCTCCAACTTCTTGCTGCACTACAACTTCCCGCCCTATTCGGTTGGCGAAGTTGGCCGTGTTGGTGGCCCCGGCCGCCGCGAAATCGGCCATGGCAAGCTGGCCTGGCGCGCGTTGCAGGCGGTTCTGCCGGCGCCGACCGACTTCCCATATACCGTGCGTGTTGTCAGCGAGATCACCGAATCCAACGGCTCGTCCTCGATGGCGTCGGTCTGCGGTGGATCGCTGTCGATGATGGATGCGGGCGTTCCGCTGAAGGCCCCGGTTGCCGGTGTCGCCATGGGTCTGATCCTGGAAGATGACGGAAAATTCGCCATCCTGACCGACATCCTGGGCGACGAGGATCACCTCGGCGACATGGACTTCAAGGTGGCCGGCA
>JBATAV010000208.1:0-2534 GCA_049662025.1 Paracoccaceae bacterium
GCGCTGCACTGGCCGCACTGGAAGCCGCCCTTGCGCCGCATGTGACCGAAAACGACGTGGCGGTGCGGTTTGATACGCTTGGCAAGTTCCTGGCGCGCATCGGCCAGACCCTTGATGCGGCGGGCGACAGCGCTGCTGCCCCCCAGACCGCAGCTTTTCAGACGGAGGCTCAAGCGATGCCTGCCGACCCAGCACCCGCCCGTGCCAGCAATGGCGCCGCCCCGGCCGCCGCCATTCCGGGCCAGATCAACACCCGCCGCGATGTCGAGCGCTGTCTTGATCTGGTCATCGACTTTTACGAACGCACCGAGCCGTCGTCGCCGATTCCGCATCTGGCACGGCGGATGCGCAAGATGGTGCCGATGAATTTCATGCAGTTGATGGAAGAGATAGCCCCCAGCGGCCTGAAGGAGTTCCGCGGCGTTGCCGGGGTTTTCGACGATAAATCCAAATCCGGGAGAGAATGAGCCATGAGCGAGAGCAAGGCCAAAGTCATCGAGAGAAACCGCGCGCCACGGGTGCAGATCGCCTATGACGTGGAGCATTACGGCAGCCCGACCACTATCGAGTTGCCCTTCGTGATGGGGGTGATGGCGGATCTTGCGGGGTCTTCGGAAACCCGCGAGGCACAGAAGACCC
This sequence comes from Paracoccaceae bacterium, assembly GCA_049662025.1. Classification (GTDB taxonomy): domain Bacteria; phylum Pseudomonadota; class Alphaproteobacteria; order Rhodobacterales; family Rhodobacteraceae; genus Pseudogemmobacter. The sequence goes on from JBATAV010000208.1 coordinate 640, forward strand.
CCGCCGACCGCGCTTTTGTCGAAGTGGACGCCGGGCGCTTTCCCAAGTTCATGGAGGCGCTGAGCCCGCGGGTGAAGGCGCGGGTCAAGAACACACTGCCCGCCGCCGAGGGGGCCGAGGCCGATGAAGAGATGTTCGTCGACCTGTCGTTCAAGACCATGGGCGATTTCACCCCCGACAAGGTGGCCGAACAGGTGCCCGCGCTGGCCGAATTGATGGCGATGCGGCGGCAATTGGAAGAGCTGCTTGGCTATATGGACGGCAAGGTCAGCGCCGAAAAGCGCATCGCGCAGCTGCTGCAGAATGAACCCTTGCTGGCAAAGGTGGCCGAAGAGGCGATGAAGACCGAGGGAGGCAAGGAATAATGGCCGACACCGAAAAGGCAAAAGGCGCACCCGCCGCCGCCGAGGCCCAGGCGATTGATCTGGGCGAATTCAGCGACCTTCTGGAAAAGGATTTCCGGGTTCGCGAGGACGACAGCAGCAAGCTGAAGAAGCTGGTGCAGAATCTGGCGCTGGCGGCCAAGGAACGCTCGGGCACCGCCACGATTTCGGGCAACGCGGTGAAGTCGATCAAGTCGCTGATCGCGGGCATCGACCAGATCCTGACGGTGCAGATGAACGAGATCCTGCACGCCCCCGAAGTGCGCCAGATGGAGGGCACCTGGCGCGGGTTGCACTATATGGTCAACAATACCGAGACCGATTCCAAGCTGAAGATCCGGGTGCTGAACATCTCGAAAAACCAGCTGGCCGACCAGCTGGAGGATTTCGAAGGCCAGATGTGGGACCAGTCGCCCGCCTTCAAGCGGCTTTACACCGACGAATATTCCATGTTCGGCGGTGAACCTTTCGGGGCGATCATCGGCGCTTATGAGTTCAGCCACCATCCGCGCGATGTCGGGCTGTTGCGCAACATGTCGGGCATCTGCGCCTCTGCCCATGCGCCTTTCATCGCCGCCGCCGCGCCGCAGCTGTTCCGGATGCAAAGCTGGCAAGAGCTGCCGAACCCGCAGGACCTGCAGCAGATCGTGTCGTCGCCCGACTATGCCAGCTGGCAGTCGCTGCGTGAATCGGAAGATGCGCGCTACATCGGGCTGACGATGCCCCGCGTGCTGGCGCGCCTGCCCTATGGCGCCGCCACGACGCCGGTCAAGGGCTTTGCCTTCGAAGAGGAAATGGACGGCAAGCACGACCATTACGTCTGGATGAATGCAGCCTTTGCAATGGGCGTGAACATCAACCGCAGCCACAAACTGTATGGCTGGGGCAGCCAGATCCGAGGTGTGGAATCCGGTGGCACGGTCATCAACCTGCCGGTCCACAGCTTTCCCACCGATGACGGCTCTATCGCGATGAAATGCCCGACCGAGATCGCCATCGACGACCGGCGCGAGGCGGAGCTGGCCAAGTTGGGCTTCATGCCCATCCTGCACCGCAAGAACACCGACATTGCCGCCTTCATCGGCGCGCACAGCCTTCAGGATGACGAAACACGCGCCGGACGCCTGGTCGACCCGGATGCGCAGGCCAACGAAAGGCTGTCCGCCAACCTGCCCTATCTCTTCCCGGTCAGCCGTTTCGCGCATTACCTGAAGGCCATGGCGCGCGACAAGGTCGGGACATTCAAGGAACGCGCTGACATGCAGGTCTGGCTGTCAGAGTGGATCAACCGCTATGTGCTGTCGAACACGGCCATGGCGGATGACAAGGCCAAGGCGAAACGCCCGCTGGCAAAGGCCGAGGTGCAGGTCGATTCCGTCGAAGGTCGCCCCGGATATTACAATGCGCGGTTCTATCTGCGCCCGCACTATCAACTTGAAGGCATTAACGCGAGCCTGCGGCTCGTCTCTGAACTGCCGTCCGTAAAGAGCAAGTAATGACGCTGTCACATCC
>JBATAV010000209.1:0-2404 GCA_049662025.1 Paracoccaceae bacterium
CCCGCAAGAACAACTCGCCATTCGGCGAATAGAGGCAAAGATCGACGGCCTTGATCCAGGTTCGAACGCTGCCGTGATGCACTCGGCTTTCCTTCGCAACCGAGCTGATGGTCGCGAATCTTCGGTAAAAGGCGGCGATGTCGCCCTTTGTCCGGCAAAGCTGTATGACGCCCGGCTTCGGATGCTTCCTCCGAACGGCAGGCTTTTGGCCTGCGACAGAAAAAGCGTTCCGATGATGCGCGTCCCGAATGCCCACTTCTCGGGGCGCCGACAATGCCGTCGTTAGCCTTGCCGTCGACCTTGACCAGCATGACAAAGCGCGCGCTGCGTTCGGCCTGCGTCGCGATGTGGCTGTTTCTGGCATCGCTCCGCAGATCACCTTCCTGTCGACCGGCAGGCGAATGCGCAGCAATCGCCGCGAAGTTGCCCCCCGCGTCTGCCCTGCAGTCGTTGTAGGCCTGCCCCGGCGCCTGATCCGGCGGCTGCGCAGATGGGCCAAGATCTCCTTCCTGAGAACGCCACGCGCCTGAATGAACAGGCTTCTATGGATCGTCTCATGCGACACATTCATGGAAAAGGCCCCGGGATGCAGGGCATCAACCACCCGGCAATCGGTTGCGGCGATCGGTTGGGGCGACCGCTGGTCCGACAGCATCCCCGCGACCATTTCGTACAGGGGCGGGTTGAACACCAACAGGCAGGGCTTGGAGCGGCGGGCGTTATCCAATGCCCGCTCGTCTGCCCGGTTGGCAGGATAGACCCGAGGTCCACCATTGCGCGCAACCTCGCGGCTGATCGTCGACACCGCTCGCCCCAGATGGCGCCCAAGCTGCCCAAAGGGGTGACCTTCAACCAGGCCCCGCGATATCTCCTCCCGGTCCGCCAGGCCGGGCGATCCAGGTTCGCGCCTCCGGGGCACTGGCGCAAAACCACCCGTCGCCGAGACGGCTCCGAACGCCGAAGCCGCGTGCTTGTCCAACGCCCGCCCAATACCGCCAAGCGTTTTCCCAGCCTTCCAACGCCGCCAGAGCACAGCCCTCTGCTCATGTGATGAACCTGGGCGACCGGTTCGTGCCATCGTGGATCCTGTCCGAGCATCTCAAATCATGGATGTTGCGCTGACCGGTTGAACCCACCGCGGCCATTTTTGGGATGTCGCGCTGCCCGGTGACACTGGACGCCTCCCTCTTGACCGGTTCAAGCTCAACCGCCAGCTCTGCCTCGGCCTCTCGAACCCTCTCCGGCTTCGAAAACTGCGCCTTCCACGGTTAAGGCGATCTGGTGCTGATCCCCAACCGCTCAGCCACTTCGCTCCCCGCATAGCCACGATCAACCACCTGTGCCACCGCGTCCCGTTTGAACTCATCCGCAAACCGATCCTGCTTGCCCATCCTGCGTTTCTCCTTGGTTCCAAAAAATACCAGGCAAGGCGTCTGCAAATCCTGGGGCACCTCAAACAGCCCCGAACCGGAGATCACTATTTCTGGCGGCATGTTCCGACCGACCTACGCAGGATTCCAGGCGACAAGATCGCAAACCGTTCCCTCGGGAAGGCGATGTTGCATGACTCTGCCCCCTGAGGATTCACAATGCGAATTTCCCGAAGGTCCAACCGTCAGACCCCGTGCAACCCGCCGGGAGCGGCCGGGGTCGTCCAGGTTCAGATCAGATGGCGCGGAAGGGTCTCGGCCCAGATCCGTTCGCGCAGCTGAACCCCGTTCTCCATCACCCGCATCACGCCGCTGATGTGGAAATGGCTGGCGTCCGACCACATCTCTGCCCGGGTTTCGGTGCGGATCCGCCAGCCCTCGCGCCCGGTGTCATAGCTTTGGTCGATGACATAGCGCGCCGACAGCGGATCATCGTCGCGGATGCGAAGTTCGCGGCGCAGCGAATGGGCGACTTCGGTGCCGATCTCATCGAACCGAAGGATACCCTCGCCGAAGACGCCGCCGACGCCATCGGTGACATAGACCGTCTCACCGGTGACATGATCCTGCGTGGTGAAGCGTTCGATCCTGCCCGGATCAAGCTGGGTCAGCGGGGTGAAGGGGCCATGTGCTGCTTTGGCAAAGGTCAGCGCATGGGTGTCGCCGCCGGTGCGCCGGGGCAGCGACAGGCGGGCGTCAGCCAGATCCAGCGTCAGGGTGGCTGCAAAGGGTGCGGGCCAGATGATCGGCCAATAGGCGGTGCCAACCGACAGGCGGATGCGGTGGCCCGGCGCGAACCGGTGGCCACAGTCGTTCAGCCTTATGCGGATGCGCGTGGGCTGGCCCGGCTCCATCGCGGCGGGGGTCTCGTGCCCGTCACGATGGGTCAGGTTCATGACCTGATAGCTGACCCGCAGCACCTGACCCGAGGGCAGCACATCGCACAGCCGCACCACGATCTGCGCCACCGGGCT
>JBATAV010000210.1:0-5979 GCA_049662025.1 Paracoccaceae bacterium
TGAGCGCTTCGTTATAGGCGGGCCAGTTCCTAGTCTTGTAGGCAGGGGGTGTGGGTTTGCTCATAACGCACAGCTACCACGCTGGATTCACGAGATGAATCCCTCACGGGATTTGCGCAACAGAGCCGTCAAATCCGCAACCGTGCGGTCGGATACCCATGTCGAAAAGCTCTTGACTGAGACGTCCCCGTTACCGAAGGCTGGAGCCTAGGGCCGCACAGACTTCGTTGGCCTTCAGTCCCTGCTGGGCGCGAAGGATGAAGACCGATCGCTGGACCGGGGGTAGCGCGTCAATTGCGACTGTCACACGATCCATCACATTGCGCACGGCAAGGATGCGTTCCGGCGTTATTTCTTCCCATAGGTCGGGAATGTCCTTCCAACGGCCACGGCCATCGAAGGCGGCGGCAAGGTTGTCATCCTTGCCATCGTCATCAAAGGAAACTGACCGCCCGTCGCGTTTGGCGCGGGTGCGCGACTTGTTGATCAGGATCGAATAGATCCACCCCGCAAGCGATGACCGCCCTTCAAAGCCGCCGATGTTGCGTAGAACCGCAATCCAGGTGTCCTGCGACACTTCCTCTGCCGAGGCATGGCTCTGCACGATTCCGGTTGCGACCCGGATCAAGGACGCGTTGTGTTTGCGGTAGATGTGCTCGAAAGCAGACCGATCCCCGGCCACCAGCTGCGCAACAACTGGTGCATCGTCCATTCTGGTCTCTTGCATTTGCCCTTCCCCCAGACCCTTTGCCGCAGCTTGCAGAATAGACGTTCTGAAAGCCAAAAAAGCAACCTCAAGACAACGGATTGCGATCTGTCGCAAACTTTTCCCGAGCAGCAATCTGGCGCAGAGCCAAGTCTAATCTTGCCATTGCGCTCGGGTCAAAGCACAAGATCTGGAGTCTACGTTGATGAGATTTCAGCGTTCAGGAGGCTAATCCAGAAGTTTGCGACAGATCCCCAAGCGCGCGATGGACCGCTATGTCGACCCCGAGACATGGTTGGCCGGGCGGAGAGTGCAGGACGGATCGTGGTGGGAGGCATGGACCACCTGGCTTGGGTCGCGGTCAGGCGATCCGGTCAACCCGCCGGGCATGGGAAATGCGAAAATGGGCTATCCCATGCACGACGATGCCCCCGGCAGTTATGTGATGCAGAAGTAGGCGAATACAAAAACGGGCACTTCAGGGAAGGACAGAAAAATGATCTCCAATCGGAAAACCGGCCTGCTGATCGCCGCCATCGTGGCGCTGGTCTTTGGCGCGCTGACGGTGTTTTCGGGCGGGCGGGCGCTGTTTGGCGGCGCCGATGCCCGTGCGGCGGTGGGCGACGCGGTGCCCTTCGTGCTGTGGTTCAACTTCCTCGCCGGATTCGCCTATGTCGTGGCCGGGATCGGGCTGCTGCTACGGCATCGGCCGGCGCTCTGGTTATCCCTTGGCATCCTGGTGGCCACGGGGTTGGTCTTCCTGGCCTTCGGAGTCCATGTGCTGCAGGGTGGGGCCTACGAAATGCGCACCGTCGGCGCGATGATCCTGCGCATCGCGGTCTGGGCAGCCATTTCGGTCGTAGCAATCCGCAATTTGGGGAAATCGTAGAGATCCAGGCAATTGACGCGCTGCCTTCCAACCGATCGTCGAAGGAGCCGCCCGGGCCTTTGATTCATGTTCCGGGCGGCGCAACACCCAGGAGTTCCTTGTGGAATCTTTCCCAAACCCTGCGGCATAAGGGTGATGCGTTGGAACTGCCTTCGGCGGTGGCCCTTGCGAGTCACCGGACGGTCCGGAAACCTGGCCCGGAAATCTGCCCAATGGCGTTCGGCCTTTACTCGTGGCGAACCCGTCGGGCGAAGGTGTTTCATGCAAGCCTCTCGGTCTGGCTGGCCATCTGGGTTCTCGCGGCATGGGCGACGAAAAGCGACGCGAGTGCCGCCGAAGCCACGCGGGCCTGCACATTGTCCGACCGGCTGGTCAGGATGATCGGCACCCGCGCGCCCAAGGCAAGCCCGGCGGAATCCGCGCCGGCCAGATAGATCAGCTGCTTGGCGATCATGTTGGCCGAGACCAGATCGGGCGCGACCAGGATGTCGGCCTGACCCGCCACCCCGGACACCAGGCCCTTGGTGCGCGCCGCTTCGGGCGACACCGCATTGTCGAAGGCGAGAGGGCCATCCAGCACGCCGCCGGTAATCTGCCCGCGATCAGCCATCTTGCACAAGGCCGCGGCGTCAATGGTAGAGCCGATCGTCGGCGTCACGGTTTCCACCGCCGAGAGGATGGCAACCTTTGGCGCAGCGATCCCCAGCGCATGGGCCAGATCGATCGCGTTCTGGATGATGTCGCGCTTGGCCTCCAGGTCTGGTGCGATGTTGATCGCGCCGTCGGTGATGAACAGCGGTTTGCTGTAATGCGGCACGTCCAGCGCGAAGACATGGCTGATGCGCCTTTCGGTCCTTAGCCCGCAGAGCTTGTCCACGACTGCCGCCATGATCTCGTCGGTGTGCAGTTTGCCCTTCATCAGGGCGCCGACCTTGCCTTCACGGGCCAGCGCCACGCCGGCCTCGGCGGCGGCGTGACTGTGCGGGGCATCCACCGTCTCGACCCCTTCAAGGCTGATGCCCTCTTGCGTGGCCACGGCTTCGATGCGGGCCCTCGGGCCGACCAGGACCGGCACGATCAGCCCGGCATCGCGCGCCGCCAGCGCACCTAGCAGGGAAACCGCGTCGCAGGGATGGATCACCGCGGTCGGCACTGGAGGATGGGCCAGGGCGGCTTCGATCAGTTGCCGGTGCCGCGCACCGCGGGCGTGCAGATGCACCTCGGGCAGCAGTGCCCGCGGACGGCGCACCTTGACCGCAGGGGCGATGACCTCGGCCTGACCCGAGACCGCGACCTTGCCGTTATCGGTCAGACAGAGGCAGTCAAGGATCACATGCCGGTCGGCGCGCTTTTCGACAACGGTGACGCGGACGACGACGGTATCGCCCAGGCCCACCGGATGGTCGAAGGACAGGTCCTGCCGGACGTACACCGTGCCCGGCCCGGGCAACTCGGTTCCCAGCAATGCCGAGATCAGCGCACCGCCCCACATGCCATTGGCGATCACTTCTTGAAAGTCGCTTGGGTTCGCGTAGTCGGCATCCAGATGGGTCGGGTTCATGTCGCCAGACATCACGGCGAAAAGCTGGATGTCTTCCTTGCACAGCACGCGCGTCAACTCGGCCCGGTCGCCGACGCTGATCTCGTCGAAGGTCTTGTTCTCGATGTATTGCATGATCGATCCTGAAGGCGTTGCGGGAATGATCGCCATCGGGCTAATCCTGTAGGACGTAAGTGCCGGGGGCGTCGCACAGGGGTTTCAGCCCGACCCTTGCGGCACCCATGGCCGGGGGCGGCGCGGCATCGCCCGATCTTTCGCCCAGCCAATCGGCCCAGGCGCTCCACCAGGATCCGTCGTGACGCTGTGCCTCGGCCAGCCAGTCTTCGGGGCCGACATGAGGATCGTGCCGATTGCGGGTCTTGATCCGGTAATGACGGCGCGGGTGGCCCGGTTCGGAGACGATGCCGCCGTTGTGGCCGCCGCTGGTCAGCGCAAAGGTCACGTCGGTATCGGTCAGGCGCTGAATCTTGTAGGCCGATTGCCAGGGCGCGACGTGGTCCCGCTCGGTTCCGACGGCGAAGATCGGGCCTTTGATGTCGGCCAGCGAAACCGCCTTGCCGCCGACATGAAACCGGCCCTCGGCAAGGTCGTTGTCCAAAAACAGCTGCCGCAGGTATTCGGCGTGCATCCGGTAGGGCATCCGAGTCGTATCGGCATTCCAGGCCATCAGGTCGTTCGACCCGCCGCGTTTGCCAAGCATGTATTCGCGGATCATCCGGCTCCAGATCAGGTCGTTGGACCGAAGCATCTGGAAGGCACCGGACATCTGTTCGGCCTTCAACACGCCCTGTTTCCACATCATGTCTTCCAAGAGCGCCAGCTGGCTGTCGTTGATGAACAGCGTCAATTCTCCGGCCTCGGTGAAATCGGCCTGTGCCGCCAGCAGGCTGACCGAAGCCAGGCGGTCATCGCCGTCGCGCCCCATGGCCGCCGCCGCGATGCACAGGAGCGTGCCACCAAGGCAATAGCCGGTGGCGTGGATCTTGCTGTCGGGGACGATCTTGCCAACAGCCTCCAGCGCCGCCATCACGCCCTTGTCGAGATAGGCCGCCATCCCAAGGTCGCGATCCTCGGACTCCGGGTTGCGCCAGGAGATGCAGAAGACGGTGAAGCCCTGCGCCACCAGCCAGGCGATCATCGAATTCTGCGCCGAAAGGTCGAGGATGTAGTATTTCATGATCCAGGCCGGCACGATCAGGACAGGTTCGGGGCGCACTGTTCCGGTTGTGGGCGTATACTGGATCAACTCGATCAGGTGATTGCGGAAGACAACCTTGCCTGGCGTGGCGGCAAGGGTCTTGCCGACGACAAAGCCTTCCATCCCGGCCGGGCGCTGGCCGGTGGCCGTCAGCATCGTGTCTTCGCGGAAATGCCGCAGCCCGCGGACCAGGTTCTGCGCACCTTCGCGCAAGGTTTCGCGCTGCACCTCGGGGTTGGTGACGATGCTGTTCGAGGGTGCCGTCATGTCGAGGATCTGGCGTGCGGCGAAGGCGGCCACCTTTTCATGCGCCTTCGAGACACCGGGAAGATCGGTTGTCGCTTCGGCCCACCAGTCTTCCTGCGCCTTGTGGACGGCGGCGAGAATGTTGAAGGGCCAGGTTTTCCAGGCCGGATCGCGATAGCGAACGTCATCCAGCGCTACACCGGGCCGGAGTGCGGCATTCGCCACCGACAGCGCCTTGAGCCCGGCGCTGGCTGCAAGTTCCGCCTGACGGCCCGGAGAGGCGGCAAGATGGGCCGCCCAATCCCACCACACCTGACTGAGCGCGATCGGAGACAGGCCGCCGGTCCGGCGTGCGACGGCGGCATGAAGCGAGCGGTCCAGCGTGCGGGCGGCCCGCGCGATGTTCTGATCAACCGTCAGACCGGATGTCGAAGTCGTGTCGCGAAGACCTTGCGTCATGTGACCCCCTATTTGCAAAAGACCCAGAGTCGGCTGTAAAGGAATATAGGGACGTCTGACAAAAACCGAACACAGGCGCAGCCGATTGCTGCTGTGACCAAATGTCACCGGACAGACTGGAGAATCATTCGATGGTCCAAATGTCCGGTATGCTCCGACACATGCGACCAGACAGGAGGTCATGTCCGTGCCCGATCTGCCCGCCTTCTCCACCCGCGGCCTGACCAAGGTCTATGGCGAGGGGCGCTCGGCGGTGCATGCGTTGCGCGGGGTTGATCTGGAGATTCCGCAAGGCGAGTTCGTGGTGCTGCTTGGCCCTTCGGGCAGCGGCAAGTCGACCCTTCTCAACATCATCGGCGGATTGGATCGCGGCACCGAGGGCAAGGTGCTGTTTCGTGACCGCAACCTGACCGGGATGACCGATGCCGAGCTGACGCGTTATCGCCGCGAGCATGTCGGTTTTGTCTTTCAGTTCTACAACCTGATGCCCAGCCTGACGGCGCGCGAAAACGTCGAGCTGGTGACCGAGATTGCCGTCGACCCGATGGACCCGGACAAGGCGTTGGCGATGGTCGGGCTGACCGAACGGGTGGATCACTTTCCCGCGCAGCTTTCGGGTGGCGAACAGTAGCGCGTGGCAATCGCGCGCGCCGTGGCCAAGCAGCCCGATGTGCTTTTTTGCGACGAACCGACCGGCGCGCTGGACAGCACCACCGGCCGCGCGGTGCTGAATGTGCTGAAAGAGGTCAATGAAAAGCTGGGCGCGACAGTGGTGATCGTCACCCATGCCGCCAGCCAGGCCGCGATGGCCGACCGGGTGATCCATTTCGCCGACGGGAACGTGCGCGAGGTGGTAGTGAACAAGGCCAAGCGCAGCCCCGAAGAAATCGAATGGTAGGGCCGCTGGATCACAAGCTTCT
>JBATAV010000211.1:0-1635 GCA_049662025.1 Paracoccaceae bacterium
GCCCGCACCAGCGCACCCTTCATCGCCTTGTCCAACCGTCGCGCCGCAGGCCCCGGCGCGCCCGGCGCATCGGCGACCAGCGCGATGCGCCCGGCCGTGGTGACAAGCTGGTCAAGGTCAGTCTCAATAAACCGGATCGGAACGGGATGCGTCATGGGATATCGCCTTCGGGATGTTGCCATCGCCCCGCCAGACCGCCCGCACAAGGCAATCGGCAAAGGCTCGCCGCCACGCTACAGATTGCCCGCCCAAAGCGCCAGATATGAGTTTCGGCCCCCCGCGATATCCGCTAGGGTCAACGCAACATCTTGTGGGAGATATGGCGGGCGTGTCGAAATTCGACCGTTACTTGTTGTCGCAACTGCTGGCGCTGTTCGGATTTTTCTCATTGGTTCTGGTGGCCGTCTATTGGGTCAACCGGGCCGTGGGGTTGTTCGATCAGCTGATCGGCGATGGCCAGTCGGCGCTTGTCTTCCTGGAATTCTCGCTGCTGACTCTGCCAAACGTGATCCGCCTGGTGCTGCCGGTTTCGGCCTTTGCGGCCTGTGTCTACGCCATCAACCGCCTGATGCAGGAAAGCGAATTGGTGGTGATGCAGGCCACCGGCTTTTCCGCCTTCCGGCTGGCCCGCCCGGTCCTCTACTTCGGCCTGTCGGTCGCCATGATGCATCTGGTCCTGACCCATGTGCTGGTCCCGATGAGCCAGATCCGGCTGGCCGACCGCAGCGCCGAGGTCAGCGAAAACGTCACCGCCCGGTTTCTGAACGAGGGGCGCTTCATGCACCCCGCCGCTGGCATCACCCTATATATCCGCAAGATCACCCCCTTGGGAGAGTTGCGCGACATCTTCCTGTCGGACGAACGCGACGCGGCGCAGAGGGTGGTCTACACCGCCGAAAAAGCGCTGCTGGTGCGGGGCGACAACGGGCCTAATCTGGTGATGCTGGACGGCGTTGCGCAGCGGCTGGTGCGTGGCGACAACCGGCTGGCGGTCACCCGGTTCCGCGACTTCGCAATGGATCTTTCAAGCATCGTCAGCGACACCGGCAGCCGCCGCCAGAACAGCAACGAGCTGTCAACCGCCACCCTGCTGGCCGCCAGCCCCGAAACGCAGGCCGCCACCCACGAAAGCCGCGCCTCGCTGCTGGAAGAGGCGCACAGCCGTTTCGCCTCGCCGCTTCTGTCGCTGGCAGCCCCGCTTCTGGGCTTTGCCGCGCTGATGCTGGGGGGCTACTCGCGCTTTGGCCTGATGCCGCAGATGGCGTTGGCGGTGGCCCTGCTGATCGTGGTGCAGACGATCTACACCGCCGCCTCGGGCATGGTGCTTGGCAATGAAGACGCCTGGCCGCTGCTGTATCTGGCGCCGCTGTTCGGGCTGGTCGCGGCGACCGGCCTGTTGTGGTATGCCCAGCAGCCGCGGCGACGGCGACCGCAGGCCAGCGCGCCATGACCCTGTCGCTCTACATTGCCCGGCGGTTCCTGACCTCGGTCGGTCAGGTGTTTCTGGTGTTCTTCGGCATCCTGCTGCTGATCGACATGATCGAACAGCTGCGGCGGTTTTCCGGCAACGGCGTCGGGCTGTCCGAGGCGCTGCACCTGTCGCTGTTCAACGTGCCCGAAACGCTGTACCGCATC
>JBATAV010000212.1:0-4731 GCA_049662025.1 Paracoccaceae bacterium
CCACATGGGCGTTGGTCACCGCCACCACCGCCTCTTCCCCCCACAGGAAGGCCGAGCCCAGAAAGCGGTCGCTCGCATCGTTGCTGCGCACGGTCAGCACCGTGTCCATGGCATCGTCCAGCGCCAGGCCATCGGCCCGCGCCGGGGCCGCCAAAGCCAGCACCATCGCCAGCGCAAGGCCCGCAAGAGCCGCCGTCATCCACCGCAAAAGCCGCGCCTGCACGGGTTGCATCGTCACTGTCTGCGAAAACATCTTGTCCTGTTCCTTCGGGTCTTGCCCCGGGTTCTGCCCCTGACGGCCTGAATACGCCCGGCCTTTGGCGCGGTCACATGACAAAGGCGGTCATGAAAAGATTGTGCGTTTACAGGCCCCTTCGCGGGCTTCATCTTCAGGCCCAGAGACCAGACGTCACAAGGACCGCTTCCGCCATGCCGAACCTTTGCCGGATTGCCACGCTGATCGCTCTTTCCGCCCTTCCGGCGGCGGCCGAGGCGACAGGCCCGCTGAAACTGGCCGAACTTTCGGCCCGGCTCTACGACGCCGGAATCGCAACAGGCGATCCGGTGATCATCGCCACTGCCGCCCGCCTGCGCAAAGAGGCGGGCCTGCCCGACGAAGCCGCACCTGGCTGGCAGGACATGCTTTCTGCCGCCGAAACGCTGGCCGCCGATGATGCCGACCTTCTGGGCGTGATCGGCGATATCCGGGCCGAGACGTCCAAGGGAGTCGCCTCCGGCCCGATCTACCATCTGGCCGCACTGGACGCCGGGGCCGCCGACACCCGCCCCGCCATGGCCTTTCGCGGCGGCGAATATGCCGAGGCCTATGTCGAGGCCGCCTCGGGCACCGACCTGAACCTGACGGTGCTTGACGCGGCGGGCAATGTCGTCTGCACTGACCTGAACACCAGCCACATCGCCTATTGCGGCTGGACACCCGCCACCGACGGCGACTTCGTGCTGGTGATCCGGAATGCCGGCACCGTTCCCGCCGACTATGCGCTGATGACGAATTGAGGATGATGATGTTCCGCAATCTGCTGCTTTCCTCGGCCCTGGCGCTTTGCGCCCTGCCCGCCGCCGCGCGCGAGAACTACGCCCTGCTGATCGGCGCCAACGAATACCGCAACCTCGATGAGCGCTGGTGGCTGAACGGCCCCAAGAACGACGTCGAGATGGTGCATGACTATCTGGTCTCCGAAGCGCCGGTGCCCTTTGCCGAAGCCAACATCACCGTGCTGACCGATGGCATCGAAGGCGTGCAGCCCGCCACCATCGGCGCCATCCGCAGCGCGTTTGCCGATCTGACGGCCAAGGCGCAACCGGGCGATTTCATCTACCTGCATTTCTCCGGCCACGGCACCCAGGCCCCCGCCACCAACGACCCGACCGAACTGGACGGGCTGGACGAGTTGTTCCTGCCGGTGGACATCGGCAAATGGAATGACGCGGTGGGCACGGTTGAAAACGCGCTGGTCGATGACGAGATCGGCCGGATGATCACCGCCCTGCGCGCCAAGGGCGCCGATGTCTGGGTGGTGTTCGACAGCTGCCATTCCGGCACCGCCACCCGCGAAGCCGAAATTGGCGACGATGACGTGCGCATGCGCAAACTGGACCCCGCAATCTTGGGCATCGACCCCGAAGCGATGGAAGACGTGGTCAGTCGCGGCGTCGGCGGCGACCCGCGCGCCGCCCCCGAAATGCCGGTGGAAGAACCCGCGAACACCACGCCCGGCGAAGGCAGTCTGGTGGCGTTCTACGCCGCCCAGACCAACGAGGTGACGCCCGAGAAAAAGCTGCCCAAGGGCAATCCCGACCGGGTGCCGCATGGCGTCTTCACCTACACCCTGTTCGAGACCATCGCCGAACATCCCGGCGCCACCTATGGCCAGATCGCCGATGAGGTGTTGCGCAAGTATTCGGTCAAGAACCTGGCCCGATCGACCCCGCTGTTCGAGGGCGATCTGGATTCGGTGGCCTTTGCGGGGGCAGGTGGCGGCCGGGTGGACCAATGGCAATCCGAGGTGGCGGATGGCGTCTTCACCATCCCGGCGGGCGATCTGCACGGGCTGGCCGCCGGCGACGTGCTGGCCGTCATGGCCTCGGCCGCCGATGACAACGACGCGGCGCTTGGCTATGTCACGGTGACGAAAACCGACACTTTCACCTCAATCGCCGAAGCGGTGGAAAAAGACGGCAAGACCCTGCCGGCTGAACTGCCCAAGGGCCTTTTCCTGCGCAAGCTGGATGATGCGGTCGATTTCACCCTGACCATCGCCCTTCCCACCCCCGGCACCGCCCCCGCCGATGCGCTGCTGGCCGCCCTTTCCACCCTGCAAGACAGCGTCGGCCCGCGCCTGACCTTCGTTGCCGCGGGGGCCGAGGCCGATCTGCGGCTGGCCGTCATTCCCGACAGCCCGCGCCCTGATGCGATCTGGGTCCTGCCCTCAACCGGGCTGGCCGAGGATCTGGCGACCACGCCGTCGGTTTCCACCGGTGACAAGGACGGGCAGGCGCTGGCCACGACCCTGGGCGACACGCTGACGGTGATGGCCCGCGCCCTGAACCTGATGAAGCTGGGCTCTGCCGTGGGCGACGGATCAGGTCTGGATGTCGAGGTCGAGATGCTGACCAGGAACGCCGCCAACCCCGCGCTGACGCCCTTGCCGACAACACCGGTCCCGGTGCTGCTGCCCGATGACGAGGTGCATGTGCTGGCGAAAAACCACAGCGACCAGCCGGTGGATGTGAACGTGCTCTACGTCGGCGCCGACTATTCGATCACCCATTGGGCGGCCGAACGCCTGCAACCGGGTGACGAGCTGAAGCGCGGCCTTTTCGCCATCGGCGGCCCGTCGATGGGGATGGAACGGATGATCGTGGTGGTCACCCCCGCCAAACCGCATACACCGGTGGAAAACCTCAGCTTTCTGGCACAAGACGCGCTGGACATGTCGCGCGGGGTCGGAGACGAGGCGCCTGCCTTCGACACGCTGCTGGCCGAGGCGGGTTTCGGCGAAACCAGCCGTGGTGCTGTGCCGCTGTCGGGTGGCGACGAAGCCTCCGGCCCCGCGCCGATGATCCTGCAGCTGGAGGTGCGGACCAGGCCCGCCAACTAGGGGCGGGCTTGGTCGCGGGCCCGTCAGCCCAGGGTTTCGGACAGCTTGACCACCCGCTTTTCCGCAACTGATTTCAGCGCCGCATCAGCCAAAGCCAAGGCGATCAGCCCGTCTTCGCCCGTCGGCTCGGCCTTGCCCTTGCCGCCAATCGCCGCGATGAAGCTGGCAATTTCGGCGGCATAGGCCTCGGTATAGCGGGTCATGAAGAAATCATGCAGCGGCGGGCGGGTATAGCCCGCACCGTTGGCCACCTCGATGCTGACAGGCCGCTGGTTTTCCGCCGAAACCATGCCTTTGGACCCATGCACCTCGATCCGCTGATCATAGCCATAGGTCGCCCGGCGCGAGTTCGAGATCATCGCCTGCCGCCCGGACCTGGTGCGCAGCATCACCTGCACCGAATCGAAATCACCCGCCTTGCCGATGGCCGGATCGACCAGCACCGCCGCTGTGGCCACCACCTCGTCGATTTCCTCGCCCAAGAGGAACCGGGCCATGTCGAAATCATGGATGGTCATGTCGCGGAAAATCCCGCCACTGCGTTTGATATACTCCACCGGTGGCGCGCCGGGGTCGCGCGAGGTGATCACCACCATCTCGACATCGCCGATGCTGCCCTTGTCGATCTCCGCCCGCACCGCGCGGAAATGCGGGTCGAACCGGCGGTTGAAGCCCACCATCAGCGTGCCCTTGTGCTTGCGCACCACCTCAAGACAAGCCTTCACCCGCGCCAGCGACAGGTCGATGGGCTTTTCGCAAAACACCGCCTTGCCGGCCTTCACAAAGGCCTCGATCAGGTCGGCGTGGGTGTCGGTCGGCGTGCAGATCACCACCGCGTCGATGTCCTTGGCCGCGCAGATCGCCTCGATCGTGCGCACCTCGCAGCCGTATTGGTCGGCAATCGCCTGTGCCGCCGCAGGCATCGCATCGGCCACCGCCACCAGCCTTGCCTGCGTATCGCCCGTCACCGCCTTGGCGTGAACCTTGCCGATGCGCCCTGCCCCCAGAAGGCCGAACTTGATCGTCATCTTGCTCCTTTACTCCGGATATGCTCCGGCGACGTTCTGATCGAAATCCACCAATGCCCCGGTCATTACCCCCGAGGCATCGGAAAGCAGATAGCTGGCCAGCCCCGCCACATGGTCGGGCTTGACCAGCATGCCCATCGGCTGGCGCGCCTCGGCGGCCTGCAGCCAGCCATCCTGCGCGCCATGAAAGCGGCGCTGAGTCTCGTCCTCGCCGGGCGTGTCCATCCAGCCGCAATTGATGCCGTTGACCCGGATGCGGTGCCCCCGCAGCGCCTGCGCGGCGTTCTTGGTAATGTTCGCCAGCGCCGCCTTTGACGCCGAATAGGGCGCCAGAAAGCTTTGCCCGCAATGCACCACCATTGACAGGATGTTCACCGCCGAGGCCGGGTGGCCCTGCGCCACCGCCAGTTGCGCAAAGCGTTGCAGCGCAAAGAACGGCCCGCGCGCGTTCACGCCCATATGCCGGTCGAAATCCGCCGGCGTCGCATCGAGGATGCTGCCGCGTTCGGTTGTCGCCGCTGCATTGACCAGCGCCGTCACCCGGCCAAAGGCCTGTGCCGCGCCGTCGATCAACCCGACGG
>JBATAV010000213.1:0-1955 GCA_049662025.1 Paracoccaceae bacterium
TCATAGAGCAGTGGCGTGCCGATGACCGATCCCGTCATGCTGAAGCCAAAGCCAACGACAATCGCCGCAAATCCGGCCATGGCAAGACCTCGCCAAGCCAGACCGCGGCCAGTCTCGATGGCGGAAAACCCCGCCAACAACCCGGTCTGGGCCAGATAGAGCCAGTAGAAGAAGATGCTGGTGCCATGCACGGTCAGAAACCTGTAGCCGGTTTCCGGCAGGAAATTCAGCATTCCGCCCCGCGCCAGCGCGGTCATCAGCCCGGCAAGGATGCCCAGAACCAGCACCGCAAGTGATGATCCGGCGATGGCCAGCAGCAAGCGCCGGTCAGCCGGTGGCAGGGCGATAAATCGGTCGTTGATTGAGTGGTTCATTTCATTGCCCCCTCAAACCACTTCAATCCGCGCCTGCATCTGGTCATGCCCCTGTCCGCAATAGACGGTGCAATAGATGAGGTAGCTGCCAGGACGGTCGAACACCGCCTCCAACTCCGTTTCTATATTCGGGCGCAGCCGGATCATTCGGCTGCCGCGCCCAAGCTGTATCGAGGCGCCGTGCGATACATCCGCCGCCATCATCTTGAAATGATAGCGCACTCCGGCATCAAGGCGCAGTTGGGTCGGCTCAAAGAACCAGCGCTCCGCCAGAAGGTATACCTCGATCGGCGCTGCCTCGTCCGCGGCGTGATCGGCAGGTGCTTGTGGCGTGGCCGGGCCATGATCCATGCCCGGCATGGTGGCATGGTCCATGCCCGGCATGGCTGCATCGCCCGCCATTGTCGCCATAGCGGCCGTCGTGCCGGTCGCCAAACCCGGATCGTCGGCTAACTGCCTGGGATAGACGGTACCGTCAGGCATCTGGTAGCGTTGGATGAACGCGGAAAGGTTGCTGCGAAACGCCTCGCCGGCGGCTTCGGCGCCAACCGAGGCGTGATCCATTCCGGCCATCGGGTCAACCGGTGGTGCCAGATCGGTGGACGGGTTGCCTTCGCCGAACCCCAGCAGTGCCTGAGGCCAGGGCGCCGCACCATAGCCGGCCCAAAGGCCATAAAGGCTGACGCCGCCGAACCCCATCGCAGCAATGAAGCCGCGGCGTGTTGTTGGGTGTCGTTTTTCCAACATAGGATGTTCCTTAAAGATGATGTTTTGACCCTCACCGTCATGGGTGAGAGCAACAGGATTGCGGCCCACAGCTCAGGCACGACGATCCCATGATCAGACTTTCAAAGTCCGCCATTGAGTTCTTGATTGGAGCCAGGGAAGGGCCATAGCCGTCAGACTCAGGCGAGCGGCCAATGTGAAAACTGTGAGCCTCAATATATTTGAAGCGCAGTTTCAGATGGCGGTCAGGAGCCTTGGCGGGCGAAACTCTGGCAGCGGACCGCCGCCCAACGGCAGTTTCAATGTGTTAAAAGTGTGAGTTTCGCTCGCCGGGGCCATCGGTACGCTAAATACCGAGGCCCAGCTCCAGCCGCAAAGCCCGCAGCCGCTGGTCTGAAAGCAGTTATTGCCCAGTCCGTGCCACGCATGTCCCGACCCATGGTCCTGATCAACACATGTCTGGCATACAGTGCTTGCCGGTTCCAGATGTGCAACGATGCTATGTGATGGGCGCGCAAATTCATCAATCGTGGATGCAGCAGCGGGCAGGGTCCAAGTGACCAGTAGGACCAGCACGCACAGGATTCCAGTGAGCGCATTACGCGCAGCACTAGAACAACCATTTGATCCATCAAGACACAAAGCCCGGCCCCCGGCGCGCTAAGCTCATTCACACGTTTCTTCTATCCGCAACTTGCGCAAATGCATTTGACATGGATCAAGAGCTGAATTCTGGCAAGGCAAGTCGCCAGGTGCATGGCGGTCCTGCGGCATAACCTTGCCAAAAGCAGGATTGAGAGGGTCGTAAGCCAGTCTTTCCGGGAGGTCCGAGCCTTTGGGGATGCTTGCCTGCAT
>JBATAV010000214.1:0-2927 GCA_049662025.1 Paracoccaceae bacterium
GGGGTGCCGCGCCGGGTGCTGACCGCCGCACTGGACGGCTTTGGCCATGCGATGCCCGATCTGCCCGACCCCGCCGACCCCGCGCCGATGCGCCCGATGACCGAGGACGAGGTGCTTCGCCGCTGGCAGGGCGCGATGGCCAACGAAGGCCTGCGGCTCTTGGATGCGCGGGTGGCGCTGCAGCCATCGGATATCGATCTGGTGCTGGTTGCGGGATTTGCCTTTCCACGCTGGCGGGGCGGGCCGATGCATCATGCCGCCAGCCGCGGCCTGCTGGTGCTGCGCCGGGATCTGCGGCAGTGGCAGCAGGATGATGCGGGGCTGTGGTCGCCACACCCGCTGCTTGACCGGCTGATCGCCGAGGGGCGGCGGCTGGCCGATCTGAACCTCTGATCCTGTCGCGTCAGGTCAGGATGATGCCCAGCACCACCAGCATCAGCCCCAGCGCCGACACCGCCAGCGCGCCCATGTTGATCACCACCACGCGCTGCAATTCGCTGCGCATTTCCTCGTCCGGCAGCCCGGCGCGGCGCGCCCGCAAGGCCCGCATCACGCAATAGACCAGACCAGCGACACCGATAAGGGACACAAGAGCACCCGCCCAGACCAAGGCCTGCATCCGATCGGCTCCTTCAACCGGCTTCTCTGGCTTGTCGCTAGCCGGTCGCAGCGCGGCGCGCAAGCGCTGATTGGCCCGCCCGGGGGGCGTGCGATGTCGGGGGTTGAAAGCCACCGCACAGGCGGGCTATGACCCGGCTTCCGATCCCTGACCCACAAGCCCCGAGGATGCCATGGCCGACGCGAATGACCCCTACAACGTCACCGCAGACGAGCTGCGCCAGTTCATCGAGCGCTATGAGCAACTGGAGTCCGAGAAAAAGGACGTGGCCGAGCAGCAAAAAGAGCTGATGGCCGAAGCCAAGGGCCGTGGCTATGACACCAAGGTCATGCGCAAGGTCGTCGCCCTGCGCAAGCGCAAGCCCGATGATATCGCCGAGGAAGAGGCGGTGCTGGAACTGTACAAGGCCGCCCTCGGAATGAGCTGACGCGCGCCCGCTGCGCCGACTAGCCGCCCTCAGGGCGAAAGGAAGCTGACCCCCGGCATCGCCTTGATCCGCTCGACGTCTTCAAGGTAGGCCGCCGTCATCTCGGCCACCATCGACTCTGACCAGCCGGGCATGTCGAACTCCATCTCCACCCGGTCGGACAGGGCGAACTTGTCCAGAAAGGCCGAGACGATCCGCCGCCGTTGCAGGATCGAGGCAGGCGGATGGGTGGCCACATAATTGCGCATCCGGACCAGACCATCGGGCGTCATGATGCCGGCCAACAGCTCGTCGGTATCATCCAGCTCCGTCGCGTCGTCATGGCCCGACACCGCCTGCAGCACCTCGGGCCAGATCAGCGGCGTGTCCTCGTCGGCCCAGATCACCAGCGGCACGCCGGGGTTCTGCGTCACGATCTGCGTCACCACATCCGACCAGCGCAGTTGCTGCGGGTCGGCGTTTTCCATGAATTCCTCATAGCTCTTGCCCTTCTGCTTTTCGAAAAGTGCGGGCAGGAAGGTGGCCGGGTTGCGGATCGCCAGATGAAACTCGGCCTCTATTTCCGGGAAGATCTGGGTAAAGGCGCGAATCCGCTCGCCCGCAAAGGCATACATCGTGCCGCGCAGCACCCATTGCGGAAACGACAGGAAACTGTCCCAGGACAGGATCAGCCGCTCGGCCACATCCTCGTCCATGATCTGTTCCAGCACCAGGGCCTGGGTTTCGATACTGGCGGTGGCGCCTTTCAACTGCACCGCGGTGTCGCGCAACAGCTTGCGGTAGCGCGTGGGCGATGGCACCACGATGCCCTGTTCGGACAGCTCGCTGCGGTTCTTCAGTAGGCATCGCACCAGACGTTCCTCGTCGGTACAATGGGCGCCCAGATGGTAGACGATGCGCATGGATTCTCTGCTGCTCGATCTTGTCGGCCGGGGGTGGCCTTTCGGCGCGACTATAGGGGCGGATTCTTTACAGATAAACCGCTTTCCTGTAGGCGGGTGCGGTGATGTCTGACCAAAATGCTCAAGATCGCCCCCGACCGCGCGCCCCTTGGCACCTGCCGCGCCCCGATCTCTGGACTCTGGGGGCGGTGCTGATTGCGGCTGTGGTGCTGGCGCCGGTGCTGTCGGTGGTCTGGATCGCCTTTCACCCGACCGAGAACATCTGGCCGCACCTGATGGCGACCGTCCTGCCGCGCTATCTGAAGACCACGCTGGCGCTGATGGCGGGGGTGGCGGTGCTGACGGCGTCGATCGGCACCGGGGCTGCGTGGATCGTGGGGATGTATCAGTTTCCCGGCCGCCGCTGGCTGGCGCATGCGCTGATGTTTCCCTTGGCGATACCGGCCTATGTCGGGGCCTATGCGCTGGTCGATCTGCTGGATTACGCCGGCCCGCTGCAAACCGCGCTGCGGGCGGCATTTGGCTGGCATTCGGCGCGCGACTACTGGTTTCCCGAGACCCGGTCGTTGTGGTCGGCGGTGCTGGTCCTGTCGGCGGCCCTTTACCCCTATGTCTACATCCTCGCCCGCGCCGCCTTTGCCGAACAATCCGGCGCGACATATGAGGTGGCACGCGCCCTGGGGCAGGGGCCCTGTGGGGTATTCCGCCGCGTCGGCCTGCCGCTGGCCCGCCCTGCCATTGCCGCAGGCGTGGCGCTGGCGCTGATGGAGACGGTGGCCGACTACGGCACCGTGCATCACTTTGGCGTGCAGACGCTGACCACCGGCATCTTTTCCACCTGGCTTGACGGCGGCAATGCCGGGGGGGCGGCGCAGATTGCCGGGGTGATCCTGACGCTGATCTTCGTTCTGGTCGCGCTGGAGCGGATTTCGCGGCGCGGCGCGCGGTTCCACGGCATGGCGCGGGCGCAGCGCCCGGT
>JBATAV010000215.1:0-1790 GCA_049662025.1 Paracoccaceae bacterium
TATTTCCTGCTGTGGGACTTCTTTCTGGGCTTCAAGGTCGGGTTCAAGTATTTCTTCGCGCCGAAGGCGACGCTGAACTATCCGCATGAGAAGGGGCCGCTCAGCCCCCGGTTTCGCGGCGAACACGCGCTGCGCCGCTATCCCAACGGCGAGGAACGCTGCATCGCCTGCAAGCTGTGCGAGGCGATCTGCCCGGCGCAGGCCATCACCATCGACGCCGAACCGCGCGAGGATGGCAGCCGCCGGACCACCCGCTATGACATCGACATGACCAAGTGCATCTATTGCGGCTTCTGCCAGGAGGCTTGCCCGGTCGATGCCATCGTCGAAGGCCCGAACTTCGAATTCTCGACCGAAACGCGTGAGGAGTTGTTCTACAACAAGGACAAGCTGTTGGAGAACGGCGCCCGGTGGGAAGCCGAGATTGCCCGCAACCTTGAACTGGACGCGCCCTACAGATGAGCGATGCCTATAGCAAGATGATCCAGCAGATGATGGAAAGTGGGCAGGAAATGCTGCGCTCTTTCAACCCGTCATTGGAAAACATGCCGGCGGGCGGCTTTGACAAGATATTCCCGACCATGTCCAAGGACATGATGGAGATGTGGTTCGGCCGCGCGTTCAACCGCGAAGGTCTGGACGCCAAGACCCGGCTTCTGGTGACGCTGGCGGCGCTGACGGTGCTGGGTGCGCAGGCCGAACCGCAGATGAAGATGACGGTGCGCCATGCGCTGGAAGCGGGCGCGACCGAACGCGAGATTGCCGAAGTGATCTGGCAGATGAGCGTGTTTGGCGGCCTGCCCGCCATGCAGAAGGCGCTGGAGATTGCCCAAGCCGTCTTTGCCGAGAAGAAGGAAGCCAAGCCATGACCGTTGTCGATTTTGCCTTCTACCTGTTCGCCATCACCACGGTGGCGGCGGGGCTGATGGTCACGGTGGCGCGCAACCCGGTGCATTCGGTGCTGTGGCTGATCCTGGCGTTCCTGTCTTCGGCCGGGCTGATGGTGCTGCTGGGCGCCGAGTTCGTGGCGATGCTGCTGATGATCGTCTATGTCGGCGCGGTGGCGGTGCTGTTTCTGTTCGTGGTGATGATGCTCGACATCGACTTTGCCGCGCTGAAGGGCGAGATGGCGCGCTACATGCCGCTGGGTCTGCTGATCGGCGTGGTGCTGCTGATGCAGCTGGCGATCGGTCTGGGCGCCTGGGGCAAGGTCGAACGCTCGACCGCGCTGGACGGGGTGGATAACGCCCGCGCGCTGGGGCTGCTGATCTACGACAAGTACATCTACCTGTTCCAGGCCGCCGGGATGATCCTGCTGGTGGCGATGATCGGGGCGATCCTGCTGACGCTGCGGCACCGCAAGGATATCAAGCGGCAGAACGTGCTGCAGCAGATGTGGCGCGATCCTGCATCGGCGATGGAGTTGAAGGACGTCAAACCGGGGCAGGGGCTGTAGTCCATGAGGTTTTGCGCGATCATGGCGGCGGTGGTGACCGGGGGGCAGGCGATGGCCTGCATGCCCGAAATCCTGCCGGCGTCCAATGTGCCGACGCGAGGGCCGGAATGCTCGATCTCATACCAGATCGGCGGGGCGACCGCGGTCGGTCTTGGACAGGCGCAGGATCTGGGGCAGGGCTATGTGCTGCAATCGGCGTTTTCCGGCACGGGCTGCTCGGGGGAGACGCATATGGTGGTGATGGATTGCAACAAGGGGCAGTCGGTCGTGCTGGGCCCCTACACTTGGGCCGTGATGGAATATACCGCGCCACCAACGAAACTGGAGCGGTTGA
>JBATAV010000216.1:0-5841 GCA_049662025.1 Paracoccaceae bacterium
CGTCTCCTTGGGGTGCGCGTAATTGGCGGCCTCCCGGTCAGGGTTCCAATGTCGAAACCACGGTATCTTTGGGGAAATGCCGCCCGGTGAACCCGGGCGACATCAAGCAATTCAGGTAGCGCGGACCCAAGTCCACGCGGCATCTTCCTGCGATACGTCGAATATCTTCATCTCGAACGGCATCATCGCGCCGACGGTTCCGGCCATTGCCGCCATCCATTTCGGCGCACCGACGACGGCATAGCGCCGAAGATGGGTGATCGCGTTCATCTTGGTGCCAAGAAGCGATCCATTCATCAGGATCGCCGGGTCGAAGCCGTCATAGCTGCGGAACCGGACCAGCAAGTTGATTTTTTCATCACCCTTCATATGGGCTTCGAGCGGCGCGAGCAGCTTGTCCACGTCGTCTGCCGTAATGCGGCCGTCGATCTCATAGGCGATGACGCCGTCGTTCCCGTCCGATAACAGGGTCATGCCGTTGCCGGCCTGTGCTTTGGGCTGAGCGGGAAGGTCGGAGACAAAGCCTTCTGCGGCGGCAATTTCGGACGATCCAAATGACCGCATGTCAATCATCGGCAGGATCGGGTCGATCCATTTCATCAAGGCCGAGAGCGCCTGAAGGTCTGACACGACCGCCATGCGGGCGATCTTTGCCCAATGCGTCATCATCGCGAACTCGAACTTCGCATCCTCGGCCATCGCGTCAGCGGTCAGATCCCTGAGGCCCTCGGCGCGCACGATCAGCCCAAGGGGGCCATCGCCTTGCAACACCGGCGTCAGGTCACGCTCCATGGTCTGGATGTCGGCCCTGGTCAGAATGCCGTCCAGCGTCAGTTCCCAGACGTTCGACTTCAGTTTCTTTACCGTCAGCATGGTTTATCCTTTCTGCTTGTGGTCGACCCGGACATTCGCGCGGGCCCTTTGCACCTCAGCTCCACACGATCGCGTGCAGCATGAGGCGGAATTCATTGGGGTTTGTCAGAAAGATGCTGCCCTGTGGCAGGCCAAGCATCCGGTCGATCAACGCGCCCTCTGCGATCATACGGTTGTTGAGGGTGGTGACGGCCTGTTCCAGATTGCCGGCCCTTGCGGCCACAAACGCCGCCTCCAGGACAGCGCGACGGCCTTGGCTCATCGCCATGATCGTCTCTCCGACAAGGCTGACGTCAGGGACGTCGAACGTGCCTTCATCGGCGCCTTGGCCGATCAACTCAAGCAGAACAGGCAATGCGGCCGCGGTAGCAGCGCTCGTGATCCGGCCGAACAGGATGTCGTTCCCCGGGCGCAGCATGACATCCATGAAGAATTTCATCTGCGGTCCCTGCTCGGCCTTCCAACGGCTCGTTTCGGCGAGGAAGGCGTTGAATCGCATAAGGGCATCGCCGGACGTCGCAGCACGCGCCGCTTCGGCTGATGCCAGCGCCTCGGTCGTGAAGCGCTTGATGACTCCGTCGAGCAGGTCTTCCTTGGCGGTGAAGTGATGGTAGAAACCGCCTTTCGAGATGCCAGCTTCGTTCAGGACGTCGGCAACCGTCACGTCGTCCCAGCCATTGGCGAAGAACAACGTCTGGGCCGCGTCCAAAATCAAGGCACGGCGTTCGTCCGGCGCCATACGCTGGCGCTTTGACGCTTCTTCAATGAGTGAGCTTGAATCTTTTCTCATAGCTAAATCCCATACAAACCGACGGTCGGTATGTATGGGCGTGCTGGCCTGCCGTCAAGGGCTTTCCACCGGACTTTAGGTCTGCAGTCTCCCAAAACCCTCCTGTTTCGAACCATACGAAACGGCCAGATTTCCGCTGCCAAGAACACCGTTCCAATCCTGAGAAGTTCTTGAAGTGCTTTTTATGGCAAGTTAACGGGGATCAGTGCATCACGCAGCGTCGGTCACTCTGGGCGGGAAGCGGCCTGATGGGGCCGCGACAAATCGAGCCCAGAACGAGCGAAAGCCGCCCTTCGGATCCAGGATTGCGCGCCGCCGCAGCGTTATCCGGCGGTGGCCAGGATCGCTTCGCCCATGAAGGCGTCCTGTAGTGACAGACCGAAACTGTCGAAGATCGTGATATCTTCGCGGTGACTGCACCCCTTGGCGGTCCCGGAGAGGACGGCACCAATTGCCGTGAGGTCGGTGCCGCCGGCAGCGTGCTGGAATTCGCCGATACGGGGCGGACTAGCCCGGCGACAGACTATATCGTGAAGCGGGTCTGCGGATTGCTACCCTGACCAATCACGACTGAAAAGCTTGCCGCCTTTGGTGTGATGCCAGCTATAAAGGCGCGGCGGGCGGCGTCTAAGGCCGGTGACGGGTTGACCAGTGCTGCGGAACTGTCTTCGGAAATGATGATCATTGTGGCCATTACCACCCACCAAAGCGGGGCCAGAACAGAAGCGGACCGCCTTTCGTGGGCAGCACATTGTAATGTCCATGCTGTGCGGCGGTGGCGCAGGCATGGTTGGGCAGAATGCGCAGCTGCGTGCCGACCGGCAGATCGGGCAACGACCCCGCAACGCCGGGGCGCAGGGCAATCACCCCATGCTCCTGATTGGCCTTGGTCACGATCAACTCCGGGTAGGGGCGGCCATCTGCATCGCAAACGATGCCATACCCCTGATCCACCGCCTGCACCGCCGTCCCCCGATCGCGCGACATGGCCATCCAGCCCGCGTCGATCAGCACCCAGCCTTTCGCAGGCTGATGCCCGATAACCGTGGTCAGCACCGTCAGGGCGATGTCGTCCAATGTGCAGACGCCGATCCCTGCCATGACCAGATCGAAGAACATGTAGACCCCGGCGCGCACCTCGGTCACGCCGGTCAGATCGCGGGCCGCATGCGCCGTGGGGGTAGAGCCTACGCTGACCACCGGACAGGGCAGCCCGGCGCCACGCAGTGCTTCGGCGGCCGTCACACAGGCCGCGCGTTCCAGTTCGGCAAAATCAGCATGGGCCTGTGCCCCACTGACGTTATAGCTTTCGCCCGCATGGGTCATCAGGCCGCGCAGGGCGCCGCCTGCATGGAGTATCCGACCAATGTCCACTAGTGCCGGAGCGCCAGGCGCAAGGCCACCCCGGTGGCCGTCGCTGTCGATCTCGATCAACGAGGGAACGCCTGCCTTGGCCACCGCCCGTGCCTGTTCGGCGCTGTCCAGGATCACTGTCAGGTCGCAGCCCTCGGCCCGCAGGGCCCGAACCCGGTCCAGCTTGGCCGGGGCGATCCCCACCGCATAGAGGATGTCGTAATATCCGGCGGCGTGAAACACCTCGGCCTCGGCCAGGGTCGAGACTGTGATCGGGCCCGGCGCGCCAGTCGTCAGACGGCGCGCGGCATCAACCGATTTGGCGGTCTTCAGGTGCGCGCGTAGAGTGACGCCCAGCGCCTCGGCGTGATCGGCAAGGCGCTGTATGTTGCGCAACATCTTCGCCTCATCCAGAATGAGAGTCGGCGTCTGCAGGGCAGTCAGGTCTGCGGCGCGGTCCATGGGCGGTCCTTTCACTGAGATTGGTCAACCCGATCTGTCACGTCCCTGGGAGATTGGTCGACCTCAGGAAAGCCGCTTCTGATGCCGGATCGACTGCTTATTATAGCGGCACATCGTCATAGCCGCGCTTCATGCTCGGCATTGCGCCACCCAGCCCCGCGACTTTGGTTGCAGACATGGTCCCCATCATCCGCCCGACCCGGGCGCGATAGTCCTCTAGCGCGCTTGAGTAGAAATTTGCCTGCACTTTCTGGAAATCTTCGAGCGTCTTGCATCCCATCATCGCCTGTTGGGTCTCGACACATTTCTGCAGGCCGGATGAAGCAAATTGCAGCGCCTCAAGCCCCATGTCGAACCAGGCCTTGAACGCCGTCTCTTGCATCGGGTTGAAGGCCATCATGGTATTCGTCGCGGCAGATGCAGGGCCGCTGGCGGTGTTACGGATCTTATTCGAAGGCTTGGTCACGGTCTGTCCTTTCAAACGGTTCAGGCTGACGTATCTTGCGTAAGGATCTCGCTGCGTGCAAGGCGCGCTGGCAGCGCACGGCACGAAGTGGGGGGCCGTGCAGATCTCGCAGAAGCGGCAGGGTGTTTCGGCGAAACGGGCTGAAATCTCGCAACCGCATAGAGAGTGCCACAGCCCCTTTGTGCTGTGATATTGCAACGCCCGCCGTCCAGAAGCCGCTTTGCAGTATTGGACTGGCCGTTGCGGCGCTGGTGCAGGCCCTAGGCGTCAGCCCGTAAACGGCGGCGGTAATGGTCGATCACAACGCGCCTCTTGCGGCGACCTGCATGACGTGACCAATTGGCCAGAGTGTCACCCAAATCCTGCGAATGCGGAAGACGACAGACATGACGACCATAACCCGTTCCGAGACTCATCTGGCCGTGTTGGTGGTTCTGGGTTTGACGCATCTTCTGAACGACATGATGCAATCGCTGATCCCGGCTTCTTATCCGATCCTGAAAGAGGTCTATGCGCTGGATTTCGTCCAGATCGGCATGATCACCCTGACCTTCCAGATCGCGGGGGCCATGCTGCAACCGGTGATCGGCATCGTGACGGACCGGCATCCTGCGCCCTATTCGCCGGTGGTGGGGATGATGTTCACGATGTCGGGGTTGGTCAGCCTGGCCTTTGCCCATGGCTATGGGACGATTCTGGTTTCGGTTGCGTTGATCGGGATCGGTTCTTCGATTTTTCATCCCGAAGCCACACGAACCGCGCGCTATGCCGCTGGCGGCAGGCAAGGGCTGGCGCAGGGCATCTTTCAGGTCGGCGGGGCGGCGGGGGGCGCGCTGGGGCCGGTTTTTGCAGCGCTGATCGTCGTGCCCTGGGGGCAGCCCAGCCTGGCATGGTTCGCGGTCGCCGCCCTTCTGGCGATGGCGCTGCTGACCTGGATCGGTAGCAAACAGCGCCAGCTGAGCGCAGACTTCCTGGCCATGCGCACGCGCGGCAAGTCCGGTGCCCAGCCCGTCCAGCACGCACCCATGACCATCGGCGTCGGCCTCTTCGTCCTGACCTTTCTGATGTTCACCAAAAATACCTATGGTGAGAGTTTCAGGTCCTTCTACACCTTCTATCTGATCGAACGGTTCGGCCTGTCGATCCCCGCCTCGCAGATGATGCTGTTTGTACTCCTGTTGGCGGCCGCAGTGGGCGTGCTGATCGGCGGCATTGTCGGCGACCGGATCGGGCGCTACCGGATCATCTGGATCTCGGTGCTGGGCCCGCTGCCCCTGTCGCTGATCCTGCCCTATGCCGACCTGTTCTGGACCGGCGTGCTGACGATCATGATCAACCTGATCATGGCCAGCGCATTCGCCTCAATCCTGATCTATGCGATGGATCTTCTGCCCAATCGGATCGGCTTGATCGGCGGGTTGTTCTACGGGTTGAACTTTGGCCTTGGCGGCATTGCGGCGGCGTTTCTGGGCGTGCTGGCGGACAGCTATGGCGTCGAGACGGTCTATCAGCTCTGCTCTTTCCTGCCGCTTGCCGGACTACTGACCTGGTTCCTGCCCCGGATCGACGAAGGTGCAGGGAACTGATCCGGATCGCTTCCGACACTGAACCGGAGTAGGGACAACGTCGTTTCCGGCCCGACAAACATGTTTGTGGCTGAGACTGCCCATGCCGCGCCAGATATGAACGGCAGCTTCGGGAAACCACCCTGCGCGGGGCACAGATCTATCGAACGTCCGCAATGGGCCGACCGGCGCATCGCACGCCGATCGGCTGGGCTGTTACAGATCGATCCCTTCAGACAAAGACAGCGCATCGTCCAGGTCGACCCCAAGATAGCGAACAGTGCTGTCCATCTTGGTATGCCCGAGCAAAAGTTGAACAGCGCGCAGGTTGC
>JBATAV010000217.1:0-4088 GCA_049662025.1 Paracoccaceae bacterium
CACCTTTTGCGCCGCCCCAAGGTCTTTCTTGACGCGGCTCTTGGTGCCCCAGGGCACGCCCAGCAGCCAGTCGAGGTAGTTGCGCACGACCGTCGCTTCGGCGCTCATCGGGCTCATGGATTTCAGCTTTTTCAGCTCGGCATCGGCCTTTTCGCGCGCCTCTTTCGACAGCTGGGTCTTCTTGATCCGCTCTTCCAGCTCGGTGACCTCGTTCTGGCCATCCTCGCCGTCGCCAAGTTCCTTCTGAATGGCCTTCATCTGCTCGTTCAGATAGTATTCGCGCTGGGTCTTCTCCATCTGCGTCTTGACGCGGGTCTTGATCTTCTTCTCGACCTGCAGGACGGACAATTCGCCCTGCATCTGGCCGAACACCTTTTCCAGCCGCTCGGCCACGGTCAGGGTTTCCAGGAGATCCTGCTTGATGCCGACATCCACCCCCAGATGGCCGGCCACCAGATCGGCCAGCCGGGCCGGTTCGCGGGTCTCGGAAACCGAGGCCATCGCTTCTTCGGGGATGTTCTTCTTGACCTTGGCGTAGCGCTCGAACTCTTCGCCCACCGCGCGCACCAGCGCCTCGGCGGCGGCCTTGTCGCCAAGCTGCTCTTCCAGCCGCTCGGCCGTCGCCTCGAAGAAGGCGGGGTTTTCGATGAAGCCGGTGATCTTGACCCTTGCCTTGCCCTCGACCAGCACCTTCACGGTGCCATCGGGCAGTTTCAGCAATTGCAACACGTTGGCCAGCACGCCGGTGCGGTAGATCCCGTCAGAGGCGGGGTCATCGACGGTGGGGTCGATCTGGCTGGAGAGCAGAATCTGCCTGTCGTCCTGCATCACCTCTTCCAGCGCGCGGACCGATTTTTCGCGGCCAACGAACAGCGGCACGATCATGTGCGGGAAGACCACGATGTCGCGCAGCGGCAGTACCGGGTAGCTGGGGGAAAGCGGTTCGGTCATTTCATTGTCCTTGTCTTGCGGCAGTTGCGCAGGGCCCCGACCATCGGCAGCCCGGCGCTCTCCGCGTCGGATTTGTTAACTTGTGGTCCCCGAGGGGGGGATTCAAGCCTGCTCTGGCTTGACAATGTGAACCCCTGCGCGCGCCGCTGCAAGTCACGAACAGTGCAAGTTGAACCGATCAATGCAGCTAACACATCGGATCGATTTTTGGCTGCCGCGCATGATCTGGAACGGCTCCCCATGTCGAGCGGGGTTTTCGGCGTCTTCGCCAATCTGACGGCCCCTTTGCAACCTTAGATTGCTCACAATCCTTCAAAGTGCCGTCAAGATGAAAAATGACAGAATTCTGACTGAAATCATATACTTTCAGCCCGTTCTAAAGTACGTTTCAGGGCGTGCCGTAGATTCGCGCGCCTTTTCCATATACTTGCACGAATTCCAACTTTGAAAGGAAGCCAACCATGTTCAGGACTTTATCAGTTGCCGCCCTTGTCGCTGCGGGCCTTGCGGGAAGTGCATCAGCAACGGTCGTGACCAGCACACTGGGCGAATTCAACTTCGACGGCGCGGACGATGGATCCAGCCCTGCGCAGACTGTCGGCATTTTTTCGTTCCTTCTGCCGCTTGGCGAGTCGATTCTGTCGGCTACGGTTTC
Source organism: Paracoccaceae bacterium (assembly GCA_049662025.1). Taxonomy (GTDB): domain Bacteria; phylum Pseudomonadota; class Alphaproteobacteria; order Rhodobacterales; family Rhodobacteraceae; genus Pseudogemmobacter. The sequence goes on from JBATAV010000217.1 coordinate 1,607, forward strand.
GGGTACGTTCGGCAATAGCACGGTTTATAGCACTGCCGCAGTCGATCTCTTTGGCGATGGCGCTTTCCTTGGCGAGTGCGTGTTCAATGATGTCTGCTGGACAGGGGCACAGGGGCTTACCCCCTACTCGTTTGCGGTGACCAATTTGGCCGACCTGCTTGACGGTCTCTTCGAGTTTACCATTCAGCAAGATGGCCCATACTACACCCGACTTGGCGAGGCGACTCTGACCATAAATACGGGCCCGACAGCTGTGCCGCTGCCTGCGGGTCTGCCGCTTTTGCTGGCGGGTCTGGGCGGTCTGGCTTTGCTTCGACGCCGCGGTTCTGGCGCTGCGTGACGATTGGCAATAGGGCGACAAAGGGCACCATCGCGGTGCCCTTTGTCATATCCACTTGAATCGGGCTAGACCGGAGCGATATCACCTGCAGCTCGTTTAATGTGGAAATCGGCGACAAAGCCTGCCAGCTGCCCTGCCGCGATGGCGTCGCGCAGGCCCTGCATCAGGTGCTGATAGTAATGCAGGTTGTGCCAGGTCAACAGCATGCTGGCGATGATTTCCTTGGCACGCAGGACGTGGTGCAGATAGGCGCGCGAATAGCCGGTGCAACAGGGGCAGCTGCAATTTTCGTCCAGGGGCCGCGGGTCGTCCTGATGGCGGGCGTTCTTGATGTTGACCTGGCCGCGCGGGGTCCAGGCCTGGCCGGTGCGGCCGGATCGGCTGGGCAAGACGCAATCCATCATGTCGATGCCGCGTTCCACCGCGCCGACGATATCGTCGGGCTTGCCGACGCCCATCAGATAGCGTGGGCGATCGGCAGGCAGGAACCCCGGCGCGTGGTCAAGGACGCCAAACATCGCCTCTTGCCCCTCGCCCACCGCCAGCCCGCCGATGGCATAGCCGTCAAAGCCGATCGCGGTCAGCGCGGCGGCGCTTTCCTCGCGCAGCGCCAGATTGACGCCGCCCTGCATGATGCCGAACAGCGCATGGCCCGGACGGTCGCCGAAGGCCTCGCGAGACCGCTGCGCCCACCGCATCGACAGCGCCATGGATTTTGCCACCACCGCGTCGGTGGCGGGCAGGGCCGGGCATTCGTCGAAGCACATCACGATATCCGAGCCAAGGTTGCGCTGAATCTCCATGCTGGTTTCGGGCGACAGGAAATGTCTGGAGCCATCGACATGGCTGCGGAAGGTCACGCCGTCTTCGGTCAGCTTGCGCAGATCAGACAGGCTCATCACCTGAAAACCGCCCGAGTCGGTCAGGATCGGGCGGGTCCAGTTCATGAACCGGTGCAGGCCGCCCAGTCGGGCGATGCGCTCGGCGCCCGGACGCAGCATCAGGTGATAGGTGTTGCCCAACAGGATGTCGGCCCCGGTGGCGGCCACGCTCTCGGGCAGCATCGCCTTGACCGTTCCGGCGGTGCCCACCGGCATGAAGGCGGGCGTGCGGATCTTGCCCCGCGGGGTGGTGATCACGCCGGTCCGCGCGCGGCCATCGCTTGCCGCCACCTGAAAGCCGAAACCCGTTGCCATTTCGCCTAGCCTTTCGGAGTTTCCGCGCCTGATGCGCGAAAATGCACCGATTGCCAAGGGATCACCATGGATGTGTCGCGAAATCCTCAATTTCCGCTTGACCTTTGGCAACGGCAGTTTACATGGCGTGAATGAACGTTCACTCTGCGAACACATGATGAACAACCTGATGCCCCTTGCGCCCCCCGGCGCGCCCGAACGTAGCGCCGAGATTCTGGGCAGCATTCGCACGGCCTTTGCCGAAAAGGGCTTTGACGGCGCCTCGATGCAGGATCTGGCGCGCGCCGCCGGGATGAGCGTGGGCAATTTCTACCGCTATTTCCCGTCAAAGGATGCGATCATCGAGGCGATGGTCGGCTTTGACATGGCCGAGATGGAGCGGGACTTTGCCGCGATCCACACCTCGGACGATCCGATCGCGGCGATCCGCATCAAGATTGCCGAACATGTGCAGCAGGGCTGCACCGAGGACGGCCGGCTTTGGGCCGAGATCACCGCCGCCGCCCACCGCAAGCCGGAAATCGCCCGCATCTGCTGCGGGATGGAGGATCTGGTGGCGGGCAATCTGCTGACGGTGTTCGCCCGGTTGACCGGAATGACGACCGAGGCCTGCGACCAGCGTTTTGGCGCCCATGCCCGGTTCATCGTGATGATGGTCAAGGCGGCGGCGATGCGCAAGCCCGCCGCCCCCGACCCCGATCTGACTGCGCTGATCCTGCGCAGCATCGAATCCACCCTGTCCGAAATCCTTGCCGCAAGAGACTGATCCATGCGCCTGACCCCTGCCCTGATCCTGCTGTCGATGGCTGTTGCCCTTGGCCTTGCGGCCCCGGCACTGGCCGAAACCGCCGCAGCGGGTGAAGCCCCCGCCGCCGCGCCTGTCAATTGAAGCCCTGAAATTATCTGTAAGTCGGTCATAGTTTTATCCTGTCCTATTGCTTATATT
>JBATAV010000218.1:0-8947 GCA_049662025.1 Paracoccaceae bacterium
GCACCGTCGCCATGGGCGGCTGGCAACGCCTCTGCCCGGCCTGCGGCACGCCGCATTTCCCCCGCACCGATCCCGTGGTGATCATGCTGGTCACCCGCGGCAACCGCGTGCTGCTGGGCCGCAGCCCCGGCTGGCCCGAGGGGATGTATTCCCTGCTGGCCGGCTTCGTCGAACCCGGCGAGACGATCGAGGCCGCCGTCCGCCGCGAGGTGGCCGAGGAAACCGGCGTCCGCATCGGTGCCGTCGACTACCTGGCCAGCCAGCCCTGGCCCTTCCCCGCCTCGTTGATGATCGGCTGCCGGGCCGAGGCGGAAACCGATGCCATCACCCTTGATCCGGCCGAACTGGACGATGCGCTGTGGCTGCCCCGCGAAGAGATGGTGCAGGTCTTTTCCGGCACCCACCCGCGCATCCGACCGTCGCGCCGTGGCAGCATAGCGCAGTTTATTCTGAATGCATGGCTTGCCGACCGCCTTGATTGAGGCGACATTGGCTGCAATTGCGGGCGCAAACGGGCGGTACAGCCCGGCGCAAACAGCATCGGGACTGGCATGAAACTGACGACCAGACAGGATATCGAGGCACCGCTGGACTTCGTCTACGCCCGCCTGACCGATTTTGACCATTTCGAACGCATGGCCATGCGACGCGGCGCCGAAATCGAACGCACCGACCGGCTGAAGACCCCCGGCGTCGGCATGGCCTGGCGTCTGCGCTTCGTCTACCGGGTGAAACAGCGCACCATGCTGGTCCGTTTCGCCGATGCCGAACCCGGCTCGCACCTGACCTGGGCCTTCGACAGCGCCTCGCTGGAAGGGGCCGCTCTGATCGAGCTGGTCTCGCTGTCGGCCCGCCGCACCCGGATGTCGATTGCCGCCGAAGCGCGCCCAAAGACCCTCGCTGCCCGGCTGGTGCTGCAATCGCTGCGGCTGGCCAAAGGACGCCTTCAGCGCAAGTTAGACGTGTCGGCGGGCCAACTGGCCAACATGGTCGAAGAACAGTTCCGCGCCTCGATCCGCAGCTGATTCCGCGGCCTCTCCGCGCATTTCAGACCGAATCGCCATCGTCCGAACTGGCAACCCCGGTCAAAGCGCGTCGCGGTAGTGCGGTTCCGGTTCGCACGCAGATTCCGGGCCGCGCCGGCGACAGACCCGGTTGATGCCAAAAGGACGTTGCCGACGGGCACTGTTTTGGTCTTGGCGCGAACGCTCAACCCAAACGGCTGGCGCCGAACTGTTTGACCATGCGAAGCCAGCGCTCCACCTTGGTCCGACTGGCATTGTCTACAGATCCGAAAATACTGTTTTGGATCGGCTTCACGCCGGAGAATCCCAGAATGTGACGTTTGATCATCTTCAGACTGGGTGAACCGAAATACCAGCGATAAAGCAGTGCCGGAGTGCTCATGGTAATGAAGACTCTCGCCGACTTGCCCCTCAGCAATGGTTTGGGAAACCCATCTCCGTATTTCAGGGCAACATCGGGTCGCAACACCTGTTCAATGAAGCCTTTCAACAGTGCAGGCATTCCACCAAACCATAGTGGGTAGATCAAAACGATCCGGTCAGCGTCAATTATTGCCTGCTGCAGCGCCACGAGTTCAGGCGGTGTACCCGGTTGACCCGATTGCCAATCGGCTTGGGTCCGCACCAGTGGAAAGTCAAGATGCGCTATGTCACACAAGGTGATATCGTGGCCTGACGATCTTGCGCCCTCGATGTAGGAAGCAGCCAGTGCATTGCAAAGACGGTCCGATGCCGGGTCGGGATGGCCTTGGATTACAACGATCTTGAGCATGGCTTTCCCCGTTAGTTCAAATATATCGAACGCTTTCTTGATACCGACAACATCCGAACGTCAGATTTGTGCCGAAGACAGTAATCCTTTCGGCAGCCTTCCCGCCAATTGCAAGGCGGCATCGAGATCAGCCGCGTTGGCGGTCCGCCGGATAGACGCCCAGCATATTCACATGCGTGGTGAAAAAGCCCAGCTCTTCCAGCGCGCGCGCCACGGGCGGGTCTTCGGGGTGGCCTTCGATATCGGCATAGAACTCGGTCGCGGTGAAGCTGCCGCCGACCATATAGCTTTCCAGCTTGGTCATGTTCACCCCGTTGGTGGCAAAACCGCCCATCGCCTTGTACAGCGCCGCCGGAATGTTGCGCACCCGGAAGGTGAAGGTGGTGATCATGGTATCCGACCGGCGGCTGGGATCGGCCTTGGGTGCCATCACCAGAAAGCGGGTGGTGTTGTTCTTGTGGTCCTCGATATGCCGCGCCACCACCTCGAGGCCATAGATTTGCGCCGCCAACTCGCTGGCCAGTGCCGCACGGGTGGGGTCGCCCGCCTCGGCCACCTCGCGCGCGGCGCGGGCATTGTCGGAGCTGATCACGCCCCTGATGCCGTGGCCCTTCAGAAAAGCCGCGCATTGCGGCAGGATCACCACATGGCCATGCGCCTCGCGCACCTGCTCCAGCTTGGCACCCGGCACGCCCAAAAGGTTGACGTGCACCCGCACGAAGGCCTCGTCCACGATATGCAGCCCGGCCTTCGGCAGCAGGCTGTGCACATCCGCCACCCGGCCATAGGTCGAATTTTCCACCGCCAGCATGCCCAGATCAACCTCGCCCGAGCGGGTCTTTTCCACCACATCCTCGAACGTCTGGCAGGGCACCACCTCGAAATCGGGCCGCGCATGTTGGCAGGCCTGATGCGAATAGGCTCCCGGTTCCCCCTGAAAGGCGATGCGTCCGGCCATGTGCTTGTGGCTCCTTTTCCGACACGCCCGCGAAAAAGGGGCGGTTGGTCGCGCTCCTACACCTTGCGTCTTGCTGTGGGAAGCGGGTAGAACCGCGCGCAGACGGCGACCAGGGCCAGATGGCCGACCAGGGAAAGCGCGCGACATGTTCGACACGATGACGATAACCAAGACGGTGGGGGGTGTCTGCGGCGCTCTGCTGGTGTTCCTGCTGGGCAACTGGGCCGCCACATCGATCTACGCGATGGGGGCTGGCGAACATGGCGCCGAGGGCGAAGTGACGCAGGCCTACACCATTGTCACCGCCGCTGCCCCGGCCGCTGCCCCGGCAACCGAAGCCGCTGCGGGCGCAGCCACGGTGGACGTAGCCGCCCTGGTCGCCGCAGGCGATGTGGCGGCGGGCGAAAAGGTGTTCGGCAAATGCAAGGCCTGTCACAAGGTCGACGGCGGCAACGCCACCGGCCCGCACCTGAACGGCGTGGTCGGTCGTCCGATCGCCTCGATTGCCGACTTCAAGTACACCCAGGCGATGACGGCCCATGCCGGCGACAGCTGGACGCCCGAGCATCTGTTCACCTTCCTCCAAGATCCCAAGGCCTTTGCGCCCGGCACCAAGATGACCTTCGCGGGCCTGCCCAAGGACGAGGAACGGGTCAACCTGATCGCCTACCTCTCCACCACCAAGCCCTGATCCGCGCCACGCAAGCGCAAGCCGATGTCACCACGGGCCGTCCTTGCAGGGCGGCCCTCTGGCATTCTCGCGCCGCATCACAGCTTCGCGCAGGGCGCATTCCCGCCTTTGCCCTTGGCAAAGCCCGCACTAGCATGATGAATGGCAGGGGCTTCGCGGGAAGGGACACAGCATGGCGGAACGGGCATTGGCACGGGTATCGGCACGGGCACGGACGATGCCGCCCGGCGCAGGCCTTCGGGCAACCGGCGCACTGATCTGCGGGCTGGCGCTGGCCACCGCCCTTGCCTTTGCCGCGCGGGCCGAGACGGTGATCACCGCCCATGGCATCTCGACCTTCGGCGACCTTGCCCTGCCGGCCGATTTCGCCCATCTGCCCTACGTCAACCCCGATGCCCCCAAGGGCGGCGAAATCTCCGAGTCCACATTCGGCGGCTTTGATTCGCTGAACCCCTATTCGGTCAAGGGCCGCGGCGCCGTCGGGTCCACCATCATGCTGGAATCCATCCTGACCGGCACCGCGGACGAGATCGGCGCCAGCTACTGCCTGATGTGTACCACGATGGAATACCCCGAAGACCGCTCCTGGGTGATCTTCAACCTGCGCGACGACATCAAGTTCTCGGATGGCACCCCGCTGACCGCAGAAGACGTGATCTTCAGCTATGAAACCTTCCTGGCCAAGGGCCTGACCGATTACCGCACCGTCCTTGCCTCCCAGGTCGAAAAGGCCGAGGCGCTGGGCCCCTATCAGGTGAAATACACCTTCAAGCCCGACCAGTCCTTCCGCGACCTGCCCGAACAGGTTGGTGGCCTGCCCGTCCTGTCCAAGGCCTATTACACCGCCAACAAGATGGATCTGGAAGACTCCTCGCTGATCCCGCACCTCGGCTCCGGCCCCTACATGTTCGACAAGATGGATGTCGGCCGGTCGATCACCTACCGCCGCAACCCCGACTATTGGGGCAAGGATCTGCCGATCAACATCGGCCAGAACAATTTCGACACCATCCGGTTCGAATATTTCAGCGACCCGAATGCTGCGTTCGAGGGGTTCAAGGCCGGGATCTACACCTTCCGCAACGAAAGTTCGTCCAAGCAATGGGCCACCGGCTATGACTTTCCGGCGGTAAAGGACGGCACCATCGTCAAGGAAACCCTGCCCTCGGGTGCCAAGGGAAGCGGCCAGGCGTTCATGTTCAACCTGCGCCGCGAAAAGTGGCAAGACCCAAAGGTGCGCGAAGCCATCCGCCTGATGTTCAACTTCGAATGGTCGAACCAGACGCTGTTCTACGGGTCTTACGACCGCATCAACTCGGTCTGGGAAAATTCGTGGCTGGCCGCCACCGGCACCCCGTCGCCCGAAGAGACCGCCCTCTTGCAACCGCTTGTCGATCAGGGCCTGTTGCCCGCCAGCATCCTGACGGATGAAGCGGTGATGGCCCCCACCTCCACCCCCGATCGTCAGCTTGACAGGGCCAACCTGCGCAAGGCCAGCGCCCTGCTGGACGAGGCCGGCTGGCCGGTTGGCGATGACGGCAAGCGGCGCAATGCCAAGGGCGAAACCCTGACGATCGAGTTCCTGAACGACAACCAGCAGTTCGAACGCCTGATCGCGCCCTATGTCGAAAACCTGATCGCGCTGGGCATCGACGCCAGGCTGACCAATGTCGACGATGCGCAGTTCGAAGACCGCACCAGCAACCCGAAATACGATTTCGACATCATCACCGGCAACGCCCGCTCTGGCTATTTCTCGGGGCCGGACCTGTTGCAGTATTACGGGTCGGCAACCGCCAATGTCTCGGTCTTCAACATCATGGGGCTGCAAAGCCCGGCGGTGGATTCGCTGATCAAGACCGTCATGGCCGCCAGTACCAAAGACGATCTGACCGTGGCCACCAAGGCGCTGGACCGTGTCTTGCGCCAGATCGGGTTCTGGGTGCCGCAATGGTACAAGGCCGAGAACTGGGCGGCGCATTTCGACATGTTCGGCCACCCCGCAACGCTGCCGCCCTATGCTCTGGGCGAAACCTCTTTCTGGTGGTATGACGCCGAAAAGGCCGCCGCGCTGAAGGCGAAGGGCGTGCTGAAATAAGAAAAGCGGGCAGGGACCTTGGGCGCCTATATCCTTCGACGGCTGTTGCTGGTCATCCCGACTTTGCTCGGGGTGATGATCATCAACTTCGCGCTGACTCAATTCGTGCCCGGCGGCCCGATTGATCAGGTCGCCGCCCGGCTTGAAGGCGAAGGCGACAGCCTGAAGAACCTGACCGGCGGCGATGAAACCAAGGGCAGCGACAATCAAGACAACGGCTATGTCGGCGCCCGCGGTCTGCCGCCCGAATTCCTGGCCCAGCTCGAGGTGGAATTCGGCTTTGCCCGGCTGAACTGCGACCCCGCCTATACCGGCCCCGATACCGTGCGCGACAAGGCCAAATCGCCCGATTGCCACAAGGAGAAAATCCCCGCCGTCGAGCGGTTCTTCATCATGATGGGCAAGTATCTGCGCTTTGACTTCGGGCAAAGCTACTTCCGCTCGATCTCGGTCGTCGATCTGATCCTGGAAAAGATGCCGGTCTCGATCACCCTTGGCCTTTGGTCGACGCTGATCGCCTATCTGATCTCTATTCCGCTGGGCATCCGCAAGGCGGTGCACGACGGATCGTCCTTTGATACCTGGACCAGCGGCGTCATCATCGCCGCCTATTCGATCCCCTCGTTCCTGTTCGCCATCGTTCTGATGGTGGTCTTTGCCGGCGGGTCGTATTTCCAGTGGTTCCCGCTGCGCGGCCTGACCTCGGACAATTGGGACAGCATGTCCTGGGTCGGCAAGACCGTCGATTACCTGTGGCACATCGTGCTGCCGGTGACGGCGCAGCTGATTTCGTCCTTTGCCACGCTGACGCTGCTGACCAAGAACAGCTTTCTCGACGAGATCAAGAAGCAGTACGTGATGACCGCGCGGGCCAAGGGGCTGTCGGAAAACCAGGTGCTCTATGGCCATGTGTTCCGCAATGCGATGATGATCGTGATCGCGGGCTTTCCGGGGTTGTTTCTGGGCGTGTTCTTCGGCTCGTCGCTGCTGATCGAGACGATCTTCTCGCTGGACGGGTTGGGCCAGCTGGGCTTCAAGTCGGCGGTCGAGCGGGACTATCCGGTGATGTTCGGCACGCTCTTTGCCTTCGGGCTGATCGGGCTTGTGGTCGGCATCCTGTCGGACCTGATGTATGTGCTGGTCGATCCGCGCATCGACTTTGATCGCAGGGCGGGCTAGGCCATGGCGCTGTCACCGCTGAACCAGCGCCGCTGGCGCAATTTCAAGGCCAACCGGCGGGCCTATTGGTCGCTGATCCTGATGGCGCTGCTTTACGGCCTGTCGCTTTGCGCCGAGCTTCTGGCCAATGACCGCCCGCTTCTGGTGAAATACCAGGGCAGCTACTACACGCCCTTCCTGTCGTTCTATTCCGAACAGACCTTCGGCGGCGATCTGCGGACCGAGGCGAAATATACCTTCCCCGAGGTGCAGTGCCTGATCGTCTCCGGCGGCGCCGAGGCCTGCTGGGACGACCCCGACGCGGTCATGGCCGAAGCGCGCGACAAGGGCACCGCCCTTGGCCAGCCTATCGACCGTGGCTGGATGGTCTGGGCGCCAATCCCCTACCGCTTCAACACCATCGTCAACACCGGTGGCGTGGCGCCCGGCCCGATCACCGCGCAGAACTGGCTGGGCACCGATGACGCCAGCCGCGACGTCGCCGCCCGCGTGATCTACGGCTTTCGGCTCTCGATCACCTTCGCGCTGGTGGTCTCGGTGCTGTCCTCGCTCATCGGCATCGCCGCCGGCGCCGTGCAGGGCTATTTCGGCGGCCTCACCGACCTGATCTTCCAGCGGGTGATCGAGATCTGGGGCTCGGTCCCGTCGCTCTACGTCATCATCATCCTGTCGGCGGTGTTCACCAGGTCGGTCGGGCTGATGATCCTCCTGATGGTCCTGTTCGGCTGGACCGGCCTTGTCGGCGTTGTCCGCGCTGAATTCCTGCGCGCCCGCAACTTCGAATATGTCCGCGCCGCCAAGGCGCTGGGTGTCGGCGACGCACGCATCATGTTCCGCCATGTGCTGCCCAACGCCATGGTCGCCACGCTGACCTTCCTGCCCTTCACCATCACCGGCGTCATCGGCGCGCTGGCGGGGCTCGATTACCTCGGCTTCGGCCTGCCCGCCTCGGCGCCCTCGCTGGGGCAACTGGCCCGGCAGGCCCAGCAGAACCTGCAGATGCCCTCGCTGGCCTTCGTCGCCTTCTTTTCCTACGCCATCATGCTGACGCTTCTGGTCTTCGTCTTCGAGGGTGTCCGCGATGCCTTCGACCCGCGGAAAATCTTCCGATGACCCTGCTTGCCGTCCACAACCTGTCCGTCAGCTTCGCGCAGGATGGCCGCCAGATCCAGGCGGTCAACGGCGTCTCATTCACCGTCGCCAAAGGCGAAACCGTCGCTTTGGTCGGTGAAAGCGGCTCGGGCAAATCGGTCACCGCGCTGTCCACCGTCGGCCTTCTGGCCGAAAACGCCACCGTTGCGGGATCGGTCACCTGGCAGGGCCGCGAGATGGTCGGCGCCTCCGAACGCGACCTGCGCCGGGTGCGCGGCAATGACATCAGCTTCATCTTCCAAGAGCCGATGACCAGCCTCAACCCGCTGCACAGCATCGAACGCCAGCTTGCCGAAAGCCTCGCCCTGCACCAGGGCCTGACCGGCCAACCCGCCCGCGCCCGCATCCTTGATCTGCTCATCAAGGTTGGCATCCGCGATCCTGAAAGCCGCCTGTCCGCCTATCCCCACCAGCTGTCCGGCGGTCAGCGCCAGCGCGTGATGATCGCCATGGCGCTGGCCAACGGCCCCGAACTGCTGATCGCCGATGAACCGACCACCGCGCTGGATGTCACCATCCAGGCCCAGATCCTCGACCTGCTGGCCGATCTGAAACGCGATGAAGGCCTGTCCCTTCTGTTCATCACCCATGATCTGACCATCGTGCGCCGCATCGCCGACCGCGTCTGCGTCATGCAGGGCGGCGAGATCGTCGAACAAGGCCCGACGCGCGACATCTTCGCCAACCCGGCCCATCCCTATACCCGCAAACTGCTGGCGGCCGAACAAAAGGGCCTGCCCGACCCGGTGCCCGCAGACGCCCCCGTGCTGGTTTCCACCAAGGACCTGCGCGTCTGGTTCCCGATCCAGAAGGGCCTCTTGCGCAAGACCGTGGGCCATGTAAAGGCGGTCAACGCCGCCACCCTCTCGGTGCGCGCCGGCGAAACCCTTGGCGTCGTTGGCGAATCCGGCTCCGGCAAGACCACCCTTGCGCTTGCCATCATGCGGCTCATCGCCTCGACCGGCGAGGTCGGCTTTCAGGGCCGCCGCATCGACGGGTTGCACGGCAACGCCCTGCGCAGCTTGCGCCGCGACATGCAGGTGGTGTTCCAGGATCCCTTCGGCAGCCTGTC